>CAJXKU010000330.1 GCA_913055945.1 uncultured Lentisphaerota bacterium
CTTTTTGTCTTTGCCATAATTTCACCTCCGTTTTCTCTGTGGTGTGTTAATTTAACCAACTTAGAAAAGGAGGCCTGTAATTGTGATTCCAGATGAACTGCAACAAAATATTGTCCCATTACGTTCGGATGCTGGCCAATATCGGCAACGTCATCCACAAAATCCTGCTCCGTCCCATTGGTAAGTTGGGTAAGGATGAAATTGTGATCATCGGCCCACGCCAGCAGCGCCTTCTTCTCGTGTTCATTCATCGTGCGTGATCTCGGGCCAAAATGGCCGGACGTCGCTGTATTAAAACCTGCCATCCACATGTGTTTAAGTTCCCCCAGAACCGTGCTGTAATACCGGTCCGATCTGATCTGGCACATACCGAACCACATTCTGTTGGGGCGGGGATCATTGCCGGGGTCATCGGTGTTGTACCATGCCGGCGGCTCGAACTGCACCACTTCTCTGTCGAGCGGTGCGTAATGATACGGATCCGCTTCCTGCAGAATAGCTTTACCCTGTTTATCCTGCATAAAAGCCAGAAGTTTTCTTCCCGCGGGGGGTGGATCCTGTTTCCGGATGAGGAAGCCATATACTACGCTGCCCACTTCCTCGCCTGCGCGATGAACGACTTGTCTGGTAAACGGAACGAATTTGAGTTGTTTTTTGTTCTTTTCCGTGGCCCGGTACTGCCAGTCCTGCCGGGAGGTGAACAAAAGGGCACCCTTGCCGGCCACGCGGTCGGTGTAACGACCCCATCGCATCCCGCGCCATTTGGGAGAAGATAAGTTGACCTTACAATTGGCGCTTGCCTCGAAGGCTTTGGTCACATCCTTAAGCAACCTTTCCTTGTGGACGTGCGGAGCGATAATCGTCAACTGGGGTGCTACGGCCCACTTCCGCCAGTTAATCTGCCCCCCGCCGTCCGTCCCAATGCGCAAATAGATTTTTTCCGGTGGATCATCTTTGAAAGTGATGCTTTTTTCAACCGTTGTTCCATGCTTTATCTGGAATTTACGGCCGGGGTACTCCATTTCTTTGGCGGTGAGTTCATTCCAGTTTTTCATGTCCGTAGACCACTGAACAAACAGGAACGTCCCTTCTTTTTTCTCTTTAAGTTTCTTCACACGCCTCTTGCCGCGCACATTCGCGGTCACCTTTATAGATTGAAACCACTTGCTGTCAGGTGCCTCCAGCTTCCATATACTCCAGTTGTTTATCTTGCCGCGGTCCTCTTTGTAGTTGAAATCTTTTCTGCCGTCGAACACGGCAGTGCCGCCTTTCACGCGTGGTCCGACATTCTTAACGTTATCAGGATGTTTGTTGAGGGCCTCCGAAATCTCGGATCTACTTTCAAAATTGAAGAAAACTTCGTCAATCTCAGCTCCTGCGGCAGAGTTCGCTGATACGCCGACGCCCATTGCAAACATCAAAACCAGGCTCGCGAGGCAATGCTTTTTCGTCTGATCTTTAACAAGCGTGCAGCGATTTGTGGTCGTCTTCATTTTTTCGCTCCTTTGGTAACGTTAGATGTTTCGGCAAAATCGGATGATAGCCAATCTGACACGTGGTCGCGACATACACTTTTTTGTATTGGGGTGAATTAACCCCCTGTGAACCGTCCGTGCCCGTATGGTTTCATTTCCGCTATCAATTGTCATGGAGATCCATATGAGAATAATCAGGCTTTTCAATTGAGCGCTCCCGACAGAATTTATCTCATGGTGTTATTTCAAAAATCCTGACTGAATACGGCGGAAAGGACAGATATTCACCCTCCGGATAGACCCGTTGTTCGGGATTCCTGGTGGTGAGTTCACGAATATTCTTCCCGCCGCCCCAGGGAAGCCGAGCCACGATGTCTTTGTTCGTGTTTTTGTTCGAGGACCACTGTGTCCCGTGGTTCGTCACGGCGATGTACAGACGCCCGTCATGCCGCAGGCGCCGGATCTCGAGCCTTGGCACAGGTATCCTGTAATTCGTCGTACCGGCGACTCGCCCCCAGTACCAGAAACTGCCCTGTCCAACGGTCGTATACGGTCCGAAGAGACCTTCGGCCGGTTTAACGACTTTCTGAAGCTGGTCCCAGCCGTCTATGACTGTGGCACGCTTTTTCAGTGCGGTCAATGTATCCTGGGGTAAACGCTCGCCGTACTCATCTTTGGTGGGAAGTTCGCCTACGACGATGATGCGCCGGTCATCCGGCAGATTATTGATTTTCTCCGCTGTTTCCTGCATCAGCCACGGGGCATCCACGATTACTGTACCGGTACAGTGTTCAGCAGAAACATCCCGATTCAGTACATACTTCCAGGGTTTGCCCAAAGCAGCGACATGGCCGTAGGCTTTTACGGAACCGCCCATCTCCGGCCGGGCCGGATCCTGCGGCAGCGTGTTCCAGCCGCGATTACCTTCTGTCAGCAATACGGCGATGTCCGCATCCGCCCTGGCGTTGAGAAAGGCCCGGAAGACGGGTTCATTCCGGCGTATCTGTACCATCGTTCTGACATTCGTTTTGTAGTGCGCACTGCGCTTGGCGGGTGCGTACGGGCCGGGGTCCGGTCTGCCTGCCATAAAGTTCGTCGAACGATTATACAGGCTGCTCTTGAACATGCCCATGAGACAATCCTGAAGCAGCTCATAACGCACCATTCTGGGCGTGGAGGTGCCGTGGTTATACGTGTGTCGTTCGTTATGCCACAGGGGGTTGCCCTGGGCAATCTGAACCGTATCAATGACCGTTTGCTTTAGATGAGGGGGAACAGCGGTGATCATGTGCGTGAACCCGGCGGCGTTGAATTCCTCCACTTCGCGGAACAGGTAGGGGTTCAGGCGGGTCTTTGTCGTATAGTAAAACTGACCATCCTTAATGTGGGGTTGTAGTTGCGCAGCGTAATTGGTGAAGTCCTCATCCCACCGGCTGTGATTGTTGTTGAGTGCTTTGTACGGCCGCGACCAGGCTTCACGCATATAGCGTTGAAAATCCAGCAATTTCGGATTTTTGCCCAAGGCTTGCAAATGAAGGCCCTGCTGGTGGAAGAATGTGTGTATCAACTGCCACTTACTGATTTCTCCACTCAGGGCGTTCTGCATCTCTTTAAGGCCGGTGTCCGTATAGATTTTTTCGACCCATTTGAGCGGTAGATCCGGAAAGCCGATCTCATCCCATGAGTCATACGACGAATCCCACTTGCGATTGAGTGTTTTAAGGTCACCGTGTCTGCGCTGAAGCCACTGTCGAAAGTCTTTTTTGACGGCTATTACGTCTTTCTTTATTTTTTCCTTCTCACCTTTTTTCAGGTTGTAAACGTTGTAGTACAGCTTGTCGTAGATGCGGTTGAGAAAGTCTTCATTGGCGGCATACATGCCCATGACATTCGGATGCTGCCCGAGGTCGGCAATGTTATCGACGAGGTCTTTTCCGTTCCCATGGACGAGCTGGGTGAGTATGAAATTGTGATCGTCAGCCCACGCCAACAGGGCGTTCCGTTCGTGTTGATTCATGGTGTGCGCTCGGGGGCCGAAGTGGCCCGACGTCGCCGTATTGAAACCTGCCATCCACATATGTTTCAGTTCGCCCAGGACCGCACTGAAATCACGGGTGGATCTGATCTGGCACATACCGTGCCACATTCTGTTGGGACGCGGTCTGTTGCCGG
>CAJXKU010000331.1 GCA_913055945.1 uncultured Lentisphaerota bacterium
CCGTTATCTGAACTGATCAGTACGCCGTTGACCGGTTCCTGTATGGATCCGTCGGTCTGCGGGGGCGGTGTCCAGTCCTCCTTCGTGTCGTAACTCTGGAACGGCAGTAACCACTCGCCCCATGAGGTGATGTATCGATTACGGATAAACGCGCGGCGGGGCATGGGCGTAAAAACCGCCGGGTCCGACCATGTATGACCGTTATCCCGGCTCTCGATCGTGTAGTTCCGCCAATAACCGAATCCGCCGTCGTGCGTAGTGACTTGGATAACGATGCGGTTTTCATCCACATAGGCTTCGGAAAGCAGGCACGCCCGGTCGTCGAATTGTAATACTTTTTCCGGTGGACTGGACCACGCTGTACCTGGATCTGTCGATCGGCACATGGCAATGTGATTATCGATTTCGGGCTCATGCACACCGCCGGTAAGGAAAAAAACCCCGAATTCGCCGTTAGGCAAAATCCGTAAGGTGCAGTCGCAACAACAATGATCCGGAGGAGAGCCTTTGTACACAAGTGCTTTCTGGTCCATAAGCCGGTCTTTTCTATTAAAGGTTTTTGTTCAGAATATAAATCCGTTCATCATCTTTCGCGACCAGACGTTCTACATGTCCCCCCCTCATGAACCGGCTCCCTTCTTCCGCTATGTCACCGCAAGCATTGTTGAATATTTTATTTCAGGGATAATTGCTTTAGGCTTTAGAGGACACCGGTATTTCTGTTTCAGTATTTCGAAAAGTAAAAAAACGTTTTTTGACTCCCGGGAACATGGATTTCGTCAGCAACTGGCTTACAAACGGTTGAACTTACGTATATGTGTATGGACAATAAACCTGTTAAACGCGATACAGTATCGATAAGGCTTACAAAACCATCTGTACCCGGAGGAAAAACATATGAAACGGAGCTGGCGTTGGGCGATCGTTACTTCGCAAATCCATGCGGAAGAACATAAAGAAGTTATAGATATCTGTCGTTATGCCGGTTTCAAGTCAATGGAAGTTCTGGAAAATTTCATTCGCGGAATTCCTCCTGCACATCTGGAAGAAGTCAGAAAACAGTACGAGGAATCCGGCGTTGAATTTTCCGCATTTCACCTTCCTTTCAGTAAAGAAGACGATCTCGCCGCATTCTACGAGACAGAACGTAAATATGCAGAAAGCCGGATGCTCGATTGTTTTCAGAAAGCGGCCCTGTTGGGATCGGAGGTATGCGTCCTGCATCCCAGTACTACCGTTTTTGATGTGGATGATGAAGGCATTGACCGGTATCTTTATTTTTTAGGAAAAAGCCTGGAAGCGTTGCTTCCACGGGCACAGGAGTTTGGTTTGACGATTGCTGTTGAGAACATGCTCCCCGGCGCTCACGGCTACCGTCTTGGTTCGAGACCCGAGCATTTTAAACTTTTTGCTGAAAAATTTGATCATCCCAACTTAGGCTTCTGTCTCGATACGGGTCACGCGCATATTTCACATGGAGAAAGCGGGCCGGTGCAGTTTTTTGACGTGATGAAAGACCGGTTGATTGCTTTTCATCTGCAGGATAATGCAGGCGACCGTGATTCGCATCTTGCTCCAGGTCACGGCTTGATCGACTGGCAAGCGCTCTTTGAAAGAATGTCGGCGATAAATTTTTCCCGACCAGTGAGTATAGAAGCACCTCCTTTTCATTACGGCCCCAAGTATAGCCTCGATGCCTGGAAAGGTATGGTTGAAGATATGGAACGTCTGTTTTGAGCAACTGCGGCCGGGTCGCTGCCTTCATGCCGCGAAGTGTCTTTTGTTCGGAGAATTTGACACTTGAGCGGGCGGAGACGCTGGAGTTCAGAATTCAAGCACACCCCCCGTTTTTGTGTGACGAACTGGACGCCTGATAATAAAGTCTTTTGCAAATGCAACGCAATTGCTCTTGACGGTGCGACAGCGAAGCCCCTGTCTCAGGCGCCACGCCCTGATGACGGGCTTAGCGCCTGAGTTACTGCAGCCTGATGCCGTGTCTGATTCCGACTGCCGGGTTGCTCAGTGTGGGGAGTTCTGTGGCTCAAAGATTTGCATCCGGGAGAAGGTCAGGATATAGTGATTTTCCGCATAGAGAACTCACATGAAGGGCTCAATTGCCGAGGGCTGAAAACGTCGAAATTATTTTGCCAGCGTTAGAGGCTGTTATAAAGAATGGCCGACAAAGACCGTATCCTTTTTGTTGATGATGAGCAAAGCGTGCTTGATGGATTCCGCCGTCGCTATAGAAAAGAATACCATGTGCAAACAGCAACCAGTGGCTCAGAAGCCCTCCAGCGCTTGAGTGAGGAAAAGCCGTTCAGTGTTGTTGTGGCTGACATGCGGATGCCGGAGATGGACGGGGTGGAGTTCCTGTCAAAAGCGCGCGAAAAGCAGCCGGATGCTGTGCGGCTTATGCTTACCGGTTACGGGGACCTGGATACGGCCATTTCCGCCGTGAATGAAGGAAATATCTTCCGGTTTTTGACAAAGCCGTGCCCGGATGAGCAGCTCTCGCAGGCTCTTGCCGATGCCGTGGAGCAATACCATCTGGTTATCGCCGAACGCGAGCTTCTGCAGCAGACCCTTCAGGGGAGCATCAAAGTGCTCACCGATATTCTGTCCATGAGCAATCCCGCCGCTTTCAGCCGGGGAATGCGCATAAAGCGGTATGTTTCCGGTATCGTGCACACTCTGCAATTGCAAAAACCATGGCAGTACGAGGTGGCGGCAATGCTTTCGCAGATCGGATGGGTGACATTGCCTGAGGCGACTTCAGACAAGGTGTACAGCGGTAAGGAGCTGGACGCCGCCGAACAGGAGATGTTCAATACTCACCCGGAGATCGCGCGTTCCCTCATAGCACATATCCCGCGCCTTGAAAAGGTTGCAGATATGGTGAAGAATCAGCATCTTACCATGGATCGGGTAGGGCAGAGCAAGGAAGCGGCCATGGCTGATCCGGGGCTGTTCGGGGGGCATATTCTGAGAATTGCCAACGATTTTGACACCTTGCGTTCGTACGGATATACCTGCGGTCATGCGGTGGAGGAATTGCGTAAGAAGGAAAAGAAATACAGCGCGGCAGTCCTGGATGCTCTTGGCAGCCTCCCCTTGGAAGAAAAACGGAAGGTTATAACAATTCCCGTACGTGAACTTAGCGAGGGGACGCTTCTTGCCGAAGACCTTTACGACAGGAATGGTGTGCTTCTGCTGGCTCGCGGACAGGAGGTTACTGCTGCGTTGCGTCAACGTATAAAGAACCTTTACAGGAAGAAGAGCCTCGATGAATATGTAAAAGTTGAAACCCGAACCTGACAGAAAAATGAAGGACAGGAAAATGCTTCATCTTTCTTTCCCCGAGTTTTCGGTGAAAATGCAGGGAGAATGAACCCGGGGGATATCAACGGCGAAATCAGGTAAGTGAAAGACGTTTCTGTACAAACTTTTGACAAATCGGCTGTCAACGCCGGGATTACTCAGCATGAAAAACGTAACGTTATCACCAGGCGGCAGTCTTCTCATCGGCTTGATCGGCATAGGGACGATTTTCGGCATAGGTCTGCTTGTCGGTTTAAATCTGCGGTGGTGGAATGCTTCAGAATTACACTTCTCCACTGTATTCTGGGCC
>CAJXKU010000332.1 GCA_913055945.1 uncultured Lentisphaerota bacterium
CGGCTTTTTTGACGTCTTTTGTTCGGGGTGTCCGGACGTTGTCCGGCGGTCAGGCTCGTACTTGTACGCTTACGTCCTCCCTCCGATATCCTTCCAAAGAGCGGCTTCGCCGATTGCGGTATATACGATAGCTGTAAGGCCTTCTTAGGCACTGCGCGCAGGCATTGCATGCAGCATTACAAATACACCCTGGATGTTGACGATATGCTGAACGCAGTTCCTGAACGCAGTTCCTGAAGCGGCTTGTATTTTTTTATAAAGTATGATAGGGTAAAGATATAATTATGAAATGAAACATGCTGGTTGAAAAGACCATGGGGACGCTGATCCTGTTAAGGAATGGCCCGCATACTCGCTCGGCCTCGAGCGAAGATAAGACTTCGCGGCTGAGCTCCGTCGCGTATCCGCTTCAAGCGTAGTGTGGCGTGTGTTCTATCCCCGATTGGGCGCGTTGTGGTGAACATTGCGTTCAAGTGGGAGAATGCGAGAGTCCTGGTACTGCGTGAAATGAGGCCGGAGGGAATAGGCGGAGCGCCGCTTATAGGATGTTTACGCCGAGCCGCCCCCGGAGCCGGCATCTTTGTGCTGGACTCAGAAAAAAACGGGAGCAGATAAAAACGTGGAAGGCAAAGACCGAAGCTACCAGCAGGCCTTACGCGCCTACGAGATCCTGAGTCGGGTGAACCAGGCCACGACAGCTGTCAGCGATGAACGTACGCTGCTGCAGAAGGTGTGTCAGGTTGCGGTGACCTCCGCCGGCTACCGCATAGCCTGGATCGGCAAGCCCGTTCCGGAAAAAGCTTATACATTAGCTCCTGAAGCCGTAGCCCATTATCAGCAGGGCGCTGAGTGGACGCTGTCATCGAGCAGGATGACCCTGGTACCCCGCCAAAGCCCTGCTGCGGAAGCGCTCCGGACAGGCCAACCCTGTGTGGTCCCGGACATTCGGCAAGATGAGCGCTTCTTCCACTTACGCGAAGAAGCACAGCGTCACGGCCACGCTGCGGTTGCTGCCTTTCCTTTGTACACGGCAAACGATGAATTTTTCGGCATCTTTGAAATAGTGTCCGATGAGCCATCGGCGTTTGGGAAAGACGAAATCGAAATTCTGCAGGAAGTTGCCGATGATCTGACCTACGGCATCGGGTATCTGCACATACAGCGGCAGAGGCAGAGAGAGCAGGCACTCCTCCGGATGGCGGAACGCGTAGCGGATATCGGTGCATGGGAGTGGTATGTGCCCGCCGATGAATGGACGTTGTCACCGAATATGCAGACAATCCTCGGCACGCAGAAAAATCAGATAAATTGGCGCGATCTTATGAGTCTGGTTTATCCGCCGGACAGGGGGGAGGTACGACGCATTTTCCTGCAAGCAATGAAAGACTATAACGATTTTCAGGCGACATTCAGGGTTACCGCTGAACAAGGTGCCTCGCAAGAGAAAACGATTCATTTGCGAGGAGAAGTATCTCAGGACAGCGACGGCCGTAATCTGAAGATGTACGGTGCTGTCCAGGATATTACGGCTCATCGGGAAGCCGAAAAAGCGCTTCGTGAGAGTGAAGAAAAACACCGCCGCCTATTTGAAACTTCGAAAGACGCCATGTTTGTCTTAGACCCGTCGACAAAAACCGTGACTTCTGCGAATGCTGCCTGTGTGCAAATGTTCCGCTGCAGCGACGAAGGCGAGTTAATAAACGCCACCCCCTGGGACTTTTCCCCCGAGCGGCAACCGGACGGTGTGCGCTCAGTAGAAAAGGCAAAAGAGTACTGCGATATTGCAATGAATGAAGGGAGCCACTTTTTCGAGTGGGTTCATAAGCGCACGGATGGCGAAGAATTCACCACGACGGTCTTGCTGACATCATTTTCACTCCAGGGGGAATCCTTTATTCAGGCCACAGTACGCGACGTCACCGACCAAAAGCAGGCACAGCAACGTATCGTCAAACAGCGGGAAAGGTTGCGTCAACTGACCGCCCAACTCGCCAACGCCCAGGATGAGGAACAGCGCAGAATTTCGGAGGGTCTGCATGACGATGTTGCCCAGATTCTGGCGGCGGCCAGCGGCAAACTGGCTATGGCCCGCGGTCGCGAAAACGCTGCAGAACTGGAAAAGCTCCATAAAGAAATTGACGATCTTGTGAAAGAGGCGAATGAAAAAATACGAGATTTGAGCTTTGAGCTGACTTCTTCCACATTACAGAATCTTGGTTTGTACAAAGCCGTCGAGGAATTGTGTACCAACATGCAGGAACGTCACGGTGTCCGCTTTCGGATGAGAGGCGACAGTTACACAAAGCCCATTGCAGAGCCGGCGGCCACTATCGTTTTTAAAGCGGTTCGCGAATTCATGTTCAATGCTGTGAAACATGCCGAAGCGAATGAGGGGGCGGTATGGATCAGGCATACCGGCAACATGTTGAAGGTGGCTGTTGAAGACAACGGCAGTGGCTTTCCCACGCGGATAGACAGTGAAGAAACTGATCAGCGAGAAGGGCTTGGGCTTTTCGGTATACGGCAACGTCTATGGGATCTCGGTGGCCGGTTGTGGATTGAGTCGGAACCTGGTGAAGGTACTTGCGTAACGCTCTGGGTGCCCCTGGAAAACTGTAACGACGAAGAGGAGAACTCTGCCGGTTTCGATGAAAAGTTGAGTGAGGTATATCCATAAATGTCGGCGGTGAATTTTTGTTGCGCAACGGAATTTGAATTCGCGTACTTGTGATCTGCGTTTAGCGTGTGCAGGCCAAAAACATAGATAAAGGGGAAAGAGGGTGAGACTATATGGGTGTCGGAAACCGAAGATCGGTACGCGACGATGAGCAACCGAACACGAATCCTTCAGCATCGTCTTCTGTTCGCGTTCTGCTGGCCGAGGATCACAATGTGTTCCGCGAAGCACTCGGTGCTTTACTGGAACAGGAAGCGGACATCGAAATCGTTGGGCAAGCCAGGGGTGGAACAAGTGCCATTGAGGAAGCATGCCGGCTCCGGCCTGATGTGGTGATCATGGATATAAGCATGCCTGACCTTAACGGGGTTGATGCAACGCGGGAAATCCTGAAGGAGTGCCCGAATATAAGGGTCTTGTGCCTCTCTGTTCACCGGGAAGGCGCATATGTGCGGGCCATGCTTGAGGCAGGCGCAGCGGGGTACCTGCTCAAGAAAAACTTCAGCGAAGAGGTGGTTACGGCGGTCCGATCTGTTGCCAAAGGAGACACGTACCTCTGTCCGCAAGTAACCAGCATCGTAGTGCAGAACAACATCCGGGAGGGGGGTGATGGGCGAGCAACCAGGGCCTATACTGACCTGACGGAAAAGGAGCGCCAGATACTTCAGCTTATTGCCGAAGGTCGTGATTGCAAAGAGGTGGCTGAACGAGCAGGTATCGCTCACAAGACCGTGCTACGCCATCGGCAGAGAGTGATGGAGAAAACCGGGCGCTATTCAGACGCAGCGTTGACCAGATATGCCCTCGAGCAGGGGCTTGCAGATTTGTGAAAAGCTTTGGATTCATGCAGTCGCGGTACCGAGTCTTATGCGAAACGGCAAGACCGGAGGCGGTTACACCTGGCAATCGGCGGCGATCGTCATCTGCTTCCATCGACGCGTTGCGC
>CAJXKU010000333.1 GCA_913055945.1 uncultured Lentisphaerota bacterium
GTCCGTTGGCCATCACCATCAATTAGTGCAGATCAGTGAAAATTAGTGGTTCGCTTCATATTCTATGGATATCATTCGCGTCGATTCGCGTGATTAGCGGTTCTCTATATTATTTCTTTACATTCTGCCGCACCATGATCTTTTCAGCCAGCTCCTTATCGATGGCGAATTGACTTCTGCCGGCCTGAAAAGCGATGGTGGGGAAGGTCTGAATCACTTCCACTGCCGTGCCCGGCAGCACGCCCATAGCAATCAGCTTCTGCATCGCCTGCTGATCATCGGTGTGTAAGTACGCGACTATGCCGGTGCGCTTCTTGCGCAAGGTTGCTAAAGGTTTCACGAGTTGTTCCGGATGTTCGTGCTGTTCTTTACAACACTGACCTTCGGGAATGGGACTGCCGTGGGGACAATAGCGGGGGTGGCCCAACAGCGTACAAACATTCGCGTCAACGCCGCGATGCAGCGCATGCTCAAAATCACAGCTCGCCTCATGAATCACGCCTTCTTTCATACGAAGGACGTCATTAAGCAGTCTTTCCGCCAGGCGGTGTCGCCGTATACAACCGCGCGCTTCTTCTGTGCCGGTTTCTGTAAGCGTAAGGCGGTTCTTTTTTCGGTCTACACATTCATTTGCCTGGAGCTCAAGCAATACATCATTGTTTCCGCATATTTCAGTGTCGACCCAACGGTGCTTGTTTTCCACCAGCTTAACCCACAGTGTTTCCAGGATTTCTTCGCTCTGATCGGATAATCTCATTTCTCCGTTCCTCATATTTTTGCTCGTGACCCCTTGTTCCCTGTTCGTCTTTGCCATTCAGCTTTAATTTTGTTATATCCCTCTTTCATGAACGTCAGTGACCGCGGCGCCGGCGGGATTTCGTAACCGCAATTCGGGCATCGGATGAGTTTGCATCCTTTGTTCACCGGGCATTTCGCACAGGCGCCGGCGGTCGCGGATTCATGGACGTCTTTCCCGCACAACGGACATGTCATCACAGTATACCCTCCCCGATATTGGTTAAGACCGAGTTAACGATGTAACCGACGCCGAAGGCGATCACCAGAATACATGCAGAGGTTGTTACAGCAATCTTCCATCCGCGCTCTTTAATCGTTATCATAAACTGCGCAATACACGGCACGAACAGTGTCAATACCACGCATCCGACTAAGAGTTGCACGTTACTCAGCGCTCCCTGCTGATTCATATCAAACAGCCCGGCGGCCCCGTAATCACGCCGGAAAAAACCGAACAGGAACACTTTCGCGGAGTCAGCCGGCATGCCGATCCATTGCACCGGATATTCAAGGGCGCTGATCACAGCCTGGAAGACATAGGTTATGCGGCCTGCCCAGATGACCACGCTCGCGATTAAAAACATCGGCAACACCTCTTTAAAGTACCAGGTGAGCCGAGTGTAGACTTTGACCAGGACGTTTTTCAACCGCGGTATCCGTAAAGGCGGCAGTTCAATGTAGAACGAACTCTTTTCGCCGGGCAGAATCCAGGTGAGAACTGTCCCCGTCGCTAAAAACAGTCCGCCGATAATACATACCCAGAGCAAGGCCATCAGCGGCGAACCGCCCAGGAGCGCAAAAATAACACCGAGTTGCGCCGAGCAGGGTACAGCCAGTGCCAACAGTGTGGTAGAAATGACCCTCTCCCGATTCGTGGGTAACGTGCGTGTCACCATGGTCGCCATCGTATCACAGCCTAAGCCGAGTACTAACGGAATCACAGCTCTACCGCTTAGTCCGATCTTTTTGAGTGTCCGGTCCAGCAGCATGGCCAAACGCGGCAGGTAACCACTGTCCTCCACTATAGAAAACACGAGAAAGAAGAACCCTACAATGGGTAAGACCAAAGCAATTGCATAGCGAAGCCCCAGACTCAGAACACCGAATTCACCGACAAAAAGTTCCTGCAAAGACTTCCAGGGAATGACTGCTTCGAACAAACGTGCCACCGGCGGGTTGATGTATTCGCCGAACACGACCCCTTCCAGGTAGTCGACCACCGTCTGTGCGCCGAGAACCCCCACAAACTGGTACACGCCGAAGTAAAGGATGACAAACAGAATGGGGAAACCGGTCAAAGGATGTATCATCGCTCGACTCAAGTTCTCCCGGAAACCGGCAGAATGATGCGGTCCTTCATTAACCACCCGCGAGGCGATATCCTCTGCCTGTTCTTTCTGACTTACGGCAATGTGATAATCCAGCGGTTCTGCCAATTGCGAATGCAGACGCTGGCGTATTTCCTCCAGCGCCCGCCGCTGAGAGCTGCCCTCAGGGTAATTTTCGGCGATCAAGTCCTCCATTTCTTCATCGCCGCGAAGATAGAGCAATGCAGCACTGCGGGGTGACAAAGGGAGGCTATCAAAAAAATCGGCGTCCACATTGATAATTTCCAGCAGTGCATCCTCCGTAAGGCTGCCGTAGTTTACTTGACGCAGCGATGGGGCAGTACCCCTGGAGACTGTTTCAGCAATGGCTTCACGTAATTCATTCATCCCCTCTCCTGTCGTAGAAACCGCACCGATGACTGGAACCCCAAGTTCCCGACTGAGTTGCTCCGTATCCGGGAAAACCCCTTCTTCCTTGGCCTCATCCAGGATATTCAGTACTAAGATCACCGGCAGCCCGGATTCAATCAGTTGCAGGGTAAGGGGAAGCATCTCTCCGAGCTTTTTCGCATCGACCACATGCACGACAGCATCCGGCGCATCCTCCGTAATGATACGCCGACTTACTTTTTCATCTTCTGTCATAGGTAAGAACGAATACATCCCGGGCGTATCCGTCAACTGATATTCGTGACCGTTATATGTGAAGGCCGCTTTGGAAACATCCACAGTGGTCCCCGGGTAATTCGACACCGTCACGTAGCTTTTCGACAATTGGCCGAACAGGGAGCTTTTCCCTACGTTAGGGCTTCCGACAATGGCCACGTGTTTCGGAGCATCTTCTTTGGAACCTTCTGTTTTTCCGTTATGAGTGGCGTCACCCCTATGGCAACATTTCATCAGTATCTCCTCCGCTTTTTGTTTATTTTTCCTGCCGCTGAATAAATATTTATGGACCGGCTGAATCCGGTACTACGAGCCTCAGCCCGTTTCTAGTCCCGTCGTAGTTGGACTTTTCGTACTCATAAACCACTTTTTCTATTAGGCAACCCTAACTTTTGCTTCAAAAAAACATGCCCTCTCACGGGCACGGGTGCCTTATGCAATCTTATGCGCTCGGACTCCTGCCGCAGGATGCCGCGTCGTTGCAAAAGGCCCCTTGATCTGACTGCCATGTGCAAGCCTGCACAGGGCATCGGTCAACAAATTCCACGTATCTGGCCAGGCGGTCCAATACTTCATCACTTATCGTATGCTCCATACGGCATGCATTGTCCTCGGCTTCTTCCGCTGAAACGCCGAGAATATTTATCATGAAACGCTCCAGCAATTCGTGTCTGTCCTCTACCCGGGCAGCAATACGTCGTCCTTCATCTGTCAAAGTGACCGTCCCATAGCGTTTATAATTTACCAATCCGGCATTATTCAGAGATCTTAAGGCCTCCGTGACTGACGGCATGCGGACATTCAGTCGAGCAGCGATA
>CAJXKU010000334.1 GCA_913055945.1 uncultured Lentisphaerota bacterium
GATCGGGACTTTGGCATGACGAACCTTCAGGTTCGCCGAAGAGAAAGCGGCGCGTTTCGGTCAACGATAGCGGGAGACGATTACAATTCGTACTCAACGTCGTTGGTTGTTACTTCATCATTCAACATTCATTATGCAGACGGCGTCTACTTTTCTACTTCAGCGGTAAGTTTTTCTCCATTCATAATCGGCATTGCCTGGTTCGTTACAACAAGCTGATACAGTCCATCACAGAACATATCCCAGCCTTGCTGCCCATTCGATGCAACATCGACCTGATATGCATCAATCTCTAAGAAAAGGCTGAGTAATTCCAATTGTTCGGGTTCATCTTCCACAAGCAGAATCGGTGCGTCTGTATGTGGAGCTCTCACGAGCGGGATCTCCTCACGTTTGATGAAATAATGACCGTAACACTCCCATATAATTGCGTGTTTCGCGCCCTCGGTTCATCCCCCCAAATCCCCCCCTCGCAGCACAGTCTTCATGATTATTGCATACTAATAAATATCAGCTATTATAGGATGTTCCGTGAAAGGAGCGTTACATCCTATGTATTGCAACGGACACGAGGACAACGCGTTTTATCAAGCCCGGGAGCCGTGGAATTCTCCGCTGTATCGCATCCTCGAAGAGCACTACGAAGAATTTGAGCGTGTTTACGCCGAGCGGTTTCAGCGCAAATACGGTTTTTGGCGTCCCCATATTCGTAAGGCCGTATACGACTACCTCGACTGCGGAGACCCGCGTCAAGGTTTCGCCCGCATCCGTTGTCCGGACTGCGGCCACAATATGTTTGTCGCCTTTTCCTGTAAGCAGCGCTGTATATGCCCCTCCTGCCATCAGAAGAGGACTCTGGTGACCGCTATCAATATTGCCGAGAATATCTGCGCACCAGTACCGCACCGCCAGTTCGTGTTTACCATGCCCAAACGCTTCCGGCTTTAGTTGCCGTTCGCTTCGCTCACTCCTGCACGTACGTGCAGGCTGTCTCACTTCGTTCGGCTCGCTATAATCGCGACCTATTACGCGAGCTTCCCCGGCTTGCGTGGGAAACAATCCGGGAGGTATACCAAGCCGTGCTCCACCGTGGTGATGTTACCCCGGGTATGATCGGTGGTATCCAGACACACGGGCAACTCAGTCAATGGCATCCGCACCTGCATTGCCTTGCCACCTACGGCGCCTTCACGCTCCAGGGTAGTTTCATTCCCCTGCCGGAGGGAATGTCCACCGAACCATTCCTGAAAATCTGGGAGAAGAAGATATTCAAGTTGCTGCTGACGGAGGGGCTGATCAGCCGGAAAGTGATAGAGAATATGCGTTCCTGGCGGCATTCGGGCTTCAGCGTGGATAAGAGCGTCGCGATCAGCGCAGGAGATACGGCTGGACTTCAAAGGCTGGCCGAATACATGCTGCGCTGCCCCTTCAGTCTGGATCGAATTATATCCGTTAACGACGATGGTAAAGTGGTATATCGAGCCGAAAAGACGGAGTGTCGACCATTTCCCGTACTTGGTAACGAAAACCTGCACAAAGGTACTCCGCGCAACTTTGAGGTATTTGACCCGCTGGAGTTTATCGCAGAACTCACGCAGCACATCCCCGATCCGGGGATGCAGTTGGTCCGTTACTTCGGGTGGTATTCCAATAAAGCGCGAGGGCAGCGGGCGAAACTACAGAGGGAGAAAGAGACCGAGGGGCAGGCGAGGATTGACATCAGCGAAGAGGACACTCCTTACCGAAAGCTTTGCCGCATGCGGTGGGCCGCGCTGATCAAGCGTGTTTATGAGGTGGATCCTTTAGTTTGCCCGAAGTGTGGGGGTGCGATGAAGGTCGTCGCGTTTATAGAAAAGCGCGATCAACCTGATGTCATCGAGAAGATTTTAAAACATTGCGGGATCTGGGAACGAGCACCGCCGCGTACTTCCCCGGCGAAAGACGAGCCGCCGGAACAATCAGAGTTCGAACTGGAATATGTAGACGCTGAAGAATTTCTCGCGGCGCTTTGATCCCCGGAGACCGGAATCACTGTTTGCCCGTTATACGTGTGCCGCAAAACAGTCGTTGTAGGCTTTTTTGGCACAATGCAACACTCTAATTCGAATTCACTCGCCGGTGCGTACCCGAATTCGCAACTGGAATCACTGAGATACCTCCTTCTGGAACGAATGTAGCCGGTCAATTTGACGCTTTCGCTACGCCGTGATATGTTATTCCCAATTGATCACAAAAGCAGTTTCCTATCAATCCATCGCCTATGCCGCAGAATTATCACACGAACGTTTTCTGGCTATTCCAGCATGAAATTCAAACTGGACGAAAACCTCCCTGTTGAAGTATCCGAACCGCTAACCAAAGCGGGACACGATGTACATACAACACTGCAGGAAAATTTGGGCGGTATATACAACCCCGAGCTACTTGAAATTTGCAAAAAAGAATCGCGTGTATTACTGACTCTCGACTTGGACTTCTGCAACATACTGGATTATCCACCAGATGAATATGCAGGAATCATAGTTATACGGTCACTGAACCAGTCTAAAAATTCTGTGTTATGGTTCCTGGAACATATAATCCTCCCACATTTACCTGATCAAATGCAAGGACGATTAGTGATAGCTCAAAAGAATGGGGTGCGAATACGTTGAAAAGAGACTGTACTTCAATATTCAAAAATCCTCTGTCGTCCCGTAGTCCCGTAGTCCGAAGCACAGTTCACAGCTCACGGCTCACAATTCAAACCAAGCCCCCGAAATCAAGGTCAAAAATCGGCTTTATCGGGGAATTTTTCGCGACCGGGATCTTGTAAGTATCGAGTGAACAGCAAATAGTGAATATAAGTAACCGCTAATCACGCTAATCTTCGCTAATTAATATGGGAGAGATAAACGGATTCTGCGAGACTCATTGGCGAAGCTTCCGCTCGCAAATATGAATTTGTGGACGGAAGCTTACGCAATGGGCTGAGCTCTGTACCGCAGAGCTTACCGCCCTGCGAGACGTTTCGTCGACAAATTGTCATTTGTCAGCGAAACCGTTGGCAATGGCGGGCGCAGAATCCTCTGTGGTTTTCTGCATTCGCGTAAATTAGTCCCGATGCCGTGCGCAAGGATCGGGATAAATTTTAAGCGTAGTGGTTAAAATATATGGGTGCACCATTCATTCTCGCTGCTCCTCACTGATCGATATACATGTCACAGACGGATCCTGCGGAGGGTGGTTGGCATTATTGATCGGTTACGAGAAGCCACTTCCAGGCGGGGAGGACGTGAACAACGCCGCCATCGACTTCAATCGTTTCTTCCTGCTCTCGAGTGAGAACGAAGCCTTCACTCATGTCAAACGCCCCCATCGCCTCATGCACTCCCCCTAACTCTCTTTCCCTGTTATGACTGCTCAGTTGCGCACAAACCTGGATGAGGAATTGAACTGCTCCCCTGTGCAGGACCACAAAATCACATTCTCCGAACTCCCCTTTTGCGTAGTAGATATCCCGATATTTGCGTATAAGTTCCAAGTAGACGAAAGTTTCAAGCTTTTGGCCGAGGTCGTCGGTGAACGCCGGTTGATAGGCTG
>CAJXKU010000335.1 GCA_913055945.1 uncultured Lentisphaerota bacterium
GATTTCGATAGCGATTTCGATTTCGATCAAGAACGCACAGGAAAGCCCATGCTGTTTTATCCGGTGAAGTACCACCCCGGCGGTAGCCGCGTCAAGTGTGATACGGGGGAGTGTTCGCCTTAAGGATGAATGAATCCAGTCCTCCCTGAAAGGTCATAAAAAGCACTGCATCGCGGATGCGGATTCTCGGTTGCGTTTTAAGCATTCAGTAGTATATTAGCAGTAACATGTCAAAAGCTGTCACAAACAGAAATAAATGACACTCTGCACTGTCCTGCTCTAACATCTGTGCACTCTTTCCTGCGATAAATCTGTAGTAGTGGCCGATAAAATTCTTATGTCATCCGAAGAGAAAAACGGACAACCGGAACCCGGGAACGATTCAAGAAAGGCGGAATACCTGTTAGGTATCGATACAGGCGGTACCTACACCGACGGTGTGTTGCTGGACTACTCTTCCCGGCATCTGATAAGTTCAGCAAAACACCTGACGACCCGCCAGGATTTGAGCATAGGGGTAACGAACGTGATTCAATCCCTTGAGATACCCGATCCGGATGCGGTCCAGCTGGTGGGGATTTCGAGTACGCTGGCCACCAATTCCATTGCGGAGAAAAAAGCTCGCGATGTGGGATTGATTCTTGTGGGCTACGACCCGGAACTGCTCTCCTCGTATGACCTGGAGGATCGTTTTGCGGCGCGGGATTTTGCTTATTTCGAGGGAGGACATGATTCCCAGGGCAAAGAGCGCGCCTCCCTTGATCTTGAAGGTATCAGGCAGTGGATCGAGGAAAGAGGTGACGCGTTTGATGCTTTCGCTGTTTCCAGCTACTTTTCTCCGTTGAACGCCGAGCATGAGGAAAGAACGGCGGACATGATTTACCAGTTGACTTCCCGGCCGGTGGTCATGGGACATCAATTGTCCACCCAGTTGGATTCGGTAAAACGGGCTACGACCGCGGCCCTGAATGCATCGCTTGTGTCCGTGATGCAGGAGTTCATCGAATCGGTCCAGACCGCTTTGAAGGAACAGGGCGTGAAAGCCCCTCTCATGGTAGTCAAGGGGGATGGTTCCCTGATGCCCTACGAGGAAGCGATACACAAGCCGGTGGAGACGATCGTTTCGGGGCCTGCCGCCAGTGCAATCGGGGGGTATTTTCTGTGTGATGAAAACAGCGGACTCGTGATTGATGTGGGGGGCACGACAACCGACATGGCGCTGGTTGAAGATTCACGGATGGACCTGGCTGATGAGGGTGCCTCCGTGGGAGGCATTGAAACGGCTGTAAAAACAGCGCGAATACGGACGGTGGGAGTAGGTTGCGACAGTTTCATATCTATAAGTAACAGCGGGCGGGAAATAGAAGTGGGGCCTGAACGGGTCGTGCCGCTTTGTCGCCTCGCCGACGACTACCCACACGTAGGGAAGGAATTGAGCCAATTAAGCCGCAAAGACGAAGAGCAGCGCACTGTTAATGACCTCGAGTATTGGTTCTTATACCGACGGCCGTCGGCAGGCCGAGTGGCGGGATTGAAGGAAAAACAGCAGCAACTCGTCGAGCTTTTGCTCGAAGGTCCTATAAGCGTCGCGCAGCTTATGGAAAAGATGAACGTATACCACCCCGTTCAACTTAATGCGGGGCCATTGATGCGACAGGGATACATTGAAAAAGGCACTCTCACCCCGACAGATCTGCTGCGAGTACAGGGACAGATCTCCGGCGGGGATCAAGGTGCCGCAGAGCAGGGACTGAGTTATCTCGCCTCATTGTCTCAGTATCCGGGACCTGAGGCCTTTGTCAGGGAAGTGTTTAACGTTATTACTGCCACGATTCTGGAAGAGGTTATTGTTTTCCTCGCCGGGAAGGAGGCGGAACGTTTACCGGAGCAGATTGACGGCACGTGGGGGCGCTGGTTCTTCGAGGAATTCCTGGCGGACCGTAACCCTCACATCAGCGTAAAACTGTTCAGCCACTTTCCTATTGTGGGGGTGGGGGCCCCGGCAAAGTCTTTTATCGAGGATTTTGCAGAAAAGGTTGGTGCCCCGTTGCTTCTCCCGGAGCATAATGCTGTGGCCAATGCCATCGGGGCGGTTGTTGGTTCCGTGATGGTCGAGAAGGAAGCATTGGTCTTTGTACGGGAAATGGAAGACCGGCGGACGTATACAGTTCACGTTGAAGGGACACATCGTGAGTTTAAAGAGGAAGCCGATGCCCACGCCTTTGCTCGAGATCAGGCTGAGAGTTTGGCTAAAGAGGGCGCTGTCTCTGCCGGCGCGGCGGAGCCTGAGGTTACCACGGAGAAGAAAACAGAAGGTTCTGTCTCCCGCGTAGTGGCGCAAGCGGTGGGCAACCCCGACTTATCTTCCGAAGCGGAGCAGAAGGAAGAAGGAGGCAGGGAGAGGGATGGTGACGGAAGTAATGAGTGAGGCGGAACACGAATGTAAAAATTTCCGGGCTGATCGTTCGTTTTCAGGCGTATCGGTGTTGATTGCATGCGAGAATCTGAAACCCGAAATCGAGGCTCTATCTCCCCGTGAATACGCGGTACACACGGAGTATGTGGATCATGATTACCACCGTACGCCGGAATACATAGGGCCGCGTCTTCAGGAAGAAATTGATATTGCCGCGGCATACGCAACCCGGATCGTATTGGGCTACGGGCTGTGTTCTCACGGTACGGTCGGATTGAAAGCCCCCCCTCAAGGGTTGTGGATTCCCCGAGTTCATGACTGTATCGCGCTTTATCTGGGGGCGCGGGCCTCTTATGAAGAGCAGTTCCGATGTCATCCGGGAACGTATTACCTGACCAAAGCCTGGATAGCGAATGAACGGGATCCGCTGGGGATTGTTGAGAAGGACTATTCCCCGCGGGTTGGAAGCGACACTGCATGGTGGGCTATGAAGGAGGAACTCAAGAATTATACCCGGATCGTTTATATCGACACGATGGGGAGCTCTGCTGAGGGGGCAGCTCTGGCGGCGCGAGCCAGGGAAAATGCTCGTCGACTGGATAAAGAATATATTCGAATACCGGGAAGCAATGCGTTTTTCGACAAACTGGTCAAAGGACCATATACGAAGGACGATTTTGTGTATGTTGAAGAAGGTGCTAAAGTTGAGTCTAAGTCGTTCGAAAAATAAATGAGAAGGAGAATGTGGTTATGTTAGCGGTCGGAGAACTTATCAATGCCAGTCGTAAATCGGTCAAGCCGATGATAAAAGATCAGGATGTTGAAGGCATCCAGCAGCTGGCTAAAGAACAGGTGGAGAACGGCGCTGATTACGTGGACGTGAATGCAGGTATTTTTGCAACCAACGAAGCGGAGTATCTTGAATGGCTTGTGCGAACGGTCCAGGAAGCCGTGGATGCACCCTGCTGTATAGACAGTGCCAATGGTAAAGCTGTGGAGAGAGCTCTGGCGGTCCATAAAGGAACGCCGATGATCAACAGTATCTCTATGGACAGCGAGCAGCAGGCCTCTCTGCTTCCTGTGGTGCGGGGGACGGATTGCAAAATCATCGGCTTGTGTATGGGCGACCGGGGGACTCCTCCTGAAACGGCGGAAGATCGGATAAG
>CAJXKU010000336.1 GCA_913055945.1 uncultured Lentisphaerota bacterium
TTTCGGCGGGGATGCCCAACGCCGGTTTGAGCAGTATATAAACCAAAGGGTAGATGAATGGCCCGCCGATGTATTACAAGGGGAATTCGCTGAACACTGGTGGCGATTCAAGTGCGCGATGATAAATCTTGTGGTAAAAAAAGCTCATCGCATAGTAAGGGAGGCACAGGGAGATCTCCTTCTCTCCGCTGCTGTTTTCGGTGAAGCGTGGAACGCAAGACACGATCTCGGACAGGATTGGGAAAAATGGGCAGAGCAGGGATGGGTAGATTTTATCTGCCCCATGAATTATACGGAATCCGGGGGAAAGTTCCGTGCCCTTCTGAAGAGACAGACCCAACTTACCCGGCGGACCCAAGCTGCGCTGTATTCCGGTATTGGGCTGACATCGCGGGACTTGTCTTCGCCAAAGGTAATTGAACAGATCACCTTGACCAGAGCACTGAATCTCTCCGGTTTTGCTGTTTTCAGATATACCCCGCGAGCCGATGCAACCATACTTACAGACCTCTCCAAAGGCATCCTCGCCCCCTGACCGGAACACTCCATCTCCTTCACCGGCCCCGTATAGAGAAAACCTGCCCTTTCAGCATTTCCGCCGCCCCCGGAAAGAATCCAGAACTCTGGAAGTGTGCCCTTTTGCTGTTTCTCATGTTTTTACTCAGGGAGGTCTTCTACTTATCTGCAACGTCGAATACCATGCGCAGCTGTGAACCGGGATATTTTACGCACATGACAGTAAGTTCATCGCAGACATGCTTCAATACCCGCGTCTGTTCGGGCGTGGCTTGTTGCTGGAGGGTGATATTGAGCACCCCGTTTTTCTGCTTGATGCTTCCGGTAGTCTGAAGAAAACCTTCTACTATGCCCCTTTCGTTGCCGTTTACTCCGTTCCATGTATCACGCACCAGCTCCGCCAACAGGCCTTCGATATGCCACGCGGTGCTTTTTACTGTATTACCGATCATCCGGCTCTCCGGTTCCAGCATCCGGTAATGCGCCGCAGATTCGCGTTTCGGCGTTTTTTTAAGAGCTTTGCGAACTTCCTTCAGTGTTTCACTGAGTTTCTGCAGTTCTTCGCCTTTACTGCCCTTGTGCATATCTGCAAGTTCATCAAGCCTGTTGTCCGCGATCCGATCGAGGTCTTTTCCAAGAATAGCCGCTATGCGTTGGCGGATTTTCTTCTGCTGTTTTTCAAGCTGGGTATACTCCGGGTTGGGATGATCAACATCAGCAGGGACATTTTCTGTGCGATAGGTATATATGTGGTCGAACTCATAATTGGCGATCATGTATTTAAAGAAGTTTTCCTGCGTCCAGCGACTGAAAAGCGTACTGCATATCGTAACAGCCTCCTGATCACGGCGACTGGTTATTACGTGGGTGTTGCCCTCATCTTTGCGACGCACAACAATTTCCCGAACCGGTACGGTACGATCGGTTTTGCGCCGTCTGCCTTTGCCCTTGCCGATATACACGGGCAGTTCAATGTCGCGTTCATAGGGGGCATAATCGTACTGGCGGTTGTTGATCACAGTCGGTGCCGCAGAAAACACGCTCGAGTCCACCGGTTGCGGATTCTTGTGATAAGCGATGAAATCACACCCGAGTTGCAACAGCCTTTCATAACTTGCCGCATCGGCACCCCCTCGGTCGAAAACCAAGGTAAGTCGTTTACCGTGACAAAGCTTCTGCGCCTTACGTACGATCACAGGCAGCACCTTGCTCATGCGGTCGTTGAACGGCGTAGGGATGCACAGAAGCGGCGTACCGTCACCCAAATTCACCCAATAGTCAGTATTGCCCCTCACTACCCGGGATTTCGTTGAAGAAAACACTTTCCCGACTTTGGACTTGCCGTAGTAACACTGAACATGGCCGTCCACAAAAAGCACGCCGGCCGGTTGTCCCGTGCCTTGTAATCGCTCCTTCGCCAGAAGGTTCATCAGGTTTGCAGCCTGCCTGCGCGCGGCCAGAACCTTTAATTTACTGCGCAGGGTCTTCACTGAAGGCCCTCGGTCCAGTCCAATTATCCGTCCAACCTTCATGCGGGGATCTCTGTTCAGTCTTTCCGGATTGCGAATCCTCAGTACACTTATCACAAACAGCGTCATAAAGATCGACCGCACGCCATAGAAGGCAGCGCCGAAACTGCCGTAAATCCGCTGCACTGCCCGGAAAAAGCCGGTCCTGCCCAGGGCGGCTATCGCAAGAAATGCGCCTGCGCCCTCAACATGTTCGCTTTCGGCGAATACAGGTTCCGCTTCCTGTATTAAACCGGCTGCTGCAGCCGCACGATCCTGTGTGCGATCAAGCGGATCCGATGGCTGAGCATTTTTGCCAATGTCTTCGCTGGCCTCTGCTTCCTGCTGTTCATTTTCCTGCGAACTCTCCTCAAGACCCGGAAGCATCTCCTGAGAAGATTCGGCCTCCGTGAAAAGAATGCGCTTAACAGTCCTCTGGCTGAGCTTTGTTTGCCGAGCAATTTCGGGTATTTCCAGCCGATTCGCCCGCAACTGAAAAACTCGGTTTTTCCGTTGCCTGGTCGCTTTAACAGGACGCCCCTGCTTTTTATCTTCCAGGCCTTTGAGGCCCTCTTCGCGAAAGGTGGATATCCACCCATTGACTATTCGCCTGGTTGCGCCCCAAGCGACGGCGATTTCGGACTGCGACACGTCATGGGTTAAATACAGCTGCGCAGCCGCCCAGCGGCAATAGGTTCTATCCTCTAAGTCAACCGTATAAATCAGCGTTCCCTTGAGAAAAACTGCACGCATTCCGTCGCTGTCTTGAACTTCGAGGCTGCTTACTTCTTCAGTGGCAGTATGTTCATTTGGCGCTGTAAGAAGCATAGTGCTTGCTGACCCTTTCTTAGATTCAACTTTTCGGTCAGCAATTAATATAACTGGTTTTCTCGCGCGCGCACGCGCGAAATGAGAATTAGTTTTGCCAAATTTTTCGCCTGACGCGATGGGTCACTTCAAGAGTTCTGAACTTATGCCACATACTAATGGGGTCAGAATAGTCTGTACGAATATTGCGAAGTGGACGCTTGCGATGATGCGGCTGCGAATCCGGCTATTGCGGGTTCCCGCCTTGGCGTATGGGCGTCAACCTAAGGTGCAATAGGCTATCTGTGAAGACATTATGACGTCCCGACCTTCGAAGAAGTGTCGGGACTTTGGAGTGCCTGTGCCTTGGCACAGCTTTCTTACGGGCCGGCTTGACGGCCCGTACCTGAATGGGGCATGCAGAGGCTGGCTCGGCGTCGAGCCGCCGAGCCGGAAAAGCGTCCCGCGGTAGCGCATACGCGTCAGCCTTGAATTTAACCAGTTGATATTAAGTGTATTACGCACTAAGTTGACGCCCATGCGCTATAGCGGGATCTCGAACCATCCTCCGCCTTTCCGGTCAGAAAGATTTAAGATTTTGTTCGGGATACGGTTTCGCCCTTTTGTGTCGCCACCGAACTCCGGTGCAAGCAAAACTACCTGCGGAATGGGAGTGCCTGCATTCTCTCTTCTACCGGTGACGGTTACACACGTAAC
>CAJXKU010000337.1 GCA_913055945.1 uncultured Lentisphaerota bacterium
TTACCGGGAGTATAGTTATGACCTGGAGGGATGCCGGGTGTGAGGAGCATCAGACTGTTGAGGAAGTGCAGCAGAGTGCGGATTACGACGAAAGTGGACACCCATTACGAAAAAGCGTGGACACTTTCCGAGCGAAGCGAGGCTTCACATTACGGATGATGTAACTGTCCACGATGGTGGTGTCCCAGAGGGTCTGATTGCTCTGTGCGGAGCGCCAGCGACGCCCTCGATTTCTCTTTTTAATCTCCTTATTTTTGAGTTAGAGTTCGTGCATGGCTTTGCCATGCACCCGATAGGCTTATGGTCAGCCTGACTGACTCTTTGCCCCGTTGTCCTGTTTGCGCATGGATTCTCCCTTCAGGTCTATCCGGTAGGCCCCGTGGATAAGCCTGTCCAGGATCGCATCCGCTACTGTAGCATCACCTATGGTTTCGTGCCAGGTGTCGGGTGGAAACTGGCTTGTGATCAGCATTGAACCGCGTCCCTGACGCTCCTCCAGCATTTCCAGAAAGTGCCGGTACTGGCTGCGTTTGGCCTGTTCCATGCCCCAGTCGTCAACGACCAGAAGATGAAATCGTGACATGCGGCGAAGGAAGCGCGCAAGCGTACCGTCGGCGTGGGCGGAATACAGATCCCGGAAAAACCGCGGTGCGTAGGTGTAAAGCGCTTTATAGCCGTCGCGACAGGCCTTCTGAGCCAGGGCGCAGGCAAGATAGGATTTGCCTACACCGGTGGCTCCGGTCACGATGCAGTGCTGCCCGCAGGCGATCCAGTGGGAGTCCGATAGCTGGGCTATCACCTCCCGTTTCAGACCACGGCGCTCATCGCATTTCAAGTCTTCTATGCAGGCGTTCTGGCGCAGGCGGGCATTTTTCAGACGCCGCTGCAGAGCACGCTCCTGCTGATGAACCCATTCGCGCTCCACCAGCATACCGAACCGTTCATCGAATGACAACGCGGCAGCTTCGGGGTCGCTGCGCTGCCGTTCATAGGCTTCAGCCATACCTTCAAGGCGCATGTCTTTAAGCTTGGTCAGTGTCTGTTCAGTCAACATCAGTAATTCCTCCTTTCAGCATAATATGAAGCACCCCGCACATTGCGGTTGTGCACTGTTTTCGGTTCATCTATGCCGGTACGATCATGCTCGCGCTTATTTTCCAGCATATTGGCGATGTGGCGATACCGTACATCGCCGCCTTCAAGAGCTCTCATACAGGCGTTTTCAAGTCTCTCGGAACCATATCGCCCGGCAAGACGCAGTACGCCTTCACAACTGCGGAATGCCATTTCAGGATGGGGGAACTTGTCCAGAAGTGTGTTGATTACGTTCGCGCAGTTGCCGCCGACACTTTCCGCTCGTTCTACGAAACGTTCAGATTTACGCTGCATGACCTTCGCGTGCTTCGGCGGTCTGTGTTCCTCCAGTGTAGAGACACGGCCATTCTTCGGATTACGCGGGTGGACCGCGATCCTGAGCCCGTCGTGATAGATCTCCAGCGTGTGGTCGTCCATACGGACTTCAACGTTTTTGCCGATATAGGTGTAGGGGGTGCTGTAGTACCGCTTCTGCACCTGGATGTGATAGTCTTTGTACACTGTTGCTTTACGCCATTCTCCCAGCGAAAAAGCACGAGCTGGAAGTGACTTGAGCATGTCTTTTTCAATTTCTTCAAAAAGACTCCGCCGACAACCCTCCATTTTGCTGAAAGGGCGTTCATTGAATTCGCTGCACTTTTTCCGCACAGCCGCAACCGCAGAACCGAAGGAGTCTAACTTCTCGTGGCGAAGCGCCGCTATGATCCGCCGTCCGACATTCTGCACTGCATTTTCTCCCTTCGCCTTGTCCCGCGGCTTGCGGACTCTTGCGGGAAGCACGGCAGTGTCATAATGCGCGGCCATCTGCTGATAGGCCGGGTTCAGATCCGGATCGTAACGGGAGGCACGGGATACCGCTGTCCGCGTGTTATCGGGAACCACAGCCTGCGGCACACCGCCGAAATATTCGAACGCTTCTATGTGTCCGCGCAGCCAGCTGTTCAGTTTTGTATCCGGAAATATGTTCGCATAAGTGTAGTTACTGGCCCCGAGGACCGCTACGAACATGTACGCTTCATGTTCCCTGCCGCGGCTGTCTGTGTAACGCAGCGGTTTACCGCCCCAGTCCACGAACACTTTATCCCCGGCGGGATGTTCCTGTCGCATGACCGGGTCCTGCGAGGCCTGCCACGCTCTGAAAAGCTCGCACAGCCGCGTGTAGCTGTAGCCGTCGGGATGCTCCCGGCGATATTCCTCCCAGAGCAGCTGAAGGGTAACATGTTTCTTTTTCAGCTCTCTGGCCATGTACTCCATATCCGGGACAGGCCGTTGTTCAGCTTGCGTACCGGCACTTTCCGGCTTCTCAAACAGCATCGCTTCCAGCTGTGAGTTCGAAAGATCGTCCGGAAGCGGCCATGTAAGGCCCTTCTGCTTTGCTGCCTTTACTACGTTGCCTACTGTGGTGGGGGACACGTCACAGGCCGAGGCGATCTGCCGATCGGACAAATCTGTGGTGTGCCGAAGACGAATGATTTCTCTTGTCTTGCGCATGCTTAACCTCCTTCCTGACATTGTACTGACTCCTTTCCTGATGTTTGTTAAACTCTAAAAAGGAATCAGTATAGTTGTGGTTTTCGCATCGCAAGCGCTTGACAGGCAAATCAGGCCAGCTTCCGGAACGAGCCATCGTGGACAGCTGTTACGAATGATCGTGGACAGCCGTTACGACGGACCGTGGACAGTTGTTACGATCCATTGTGGACAGCTGTTACGACCAATCTGGACAGCCATTACGACGAAACCCCGAAAAGTGTCCAGCGATTCTCGTAATGACTGTCCACAATGCTTCGAATTCGGTGTCCTCTTTGCTCTCGTTGTACCTTCGGTCTAGCATTCTCTATGCCGCTTTTCAAACTGCGTATCCACCATCACATCAGGACTTAATCTCTTATCGGATATCATGTAAGACATGCAGATTTTTCTTACATAAAAAAAATCTTATGTAAAAAATTGCCTTTATTCTTATATAAGGAATGTCTTATTCAAATGTTTGCTAATTTATTCTCGAAATAGTTCGAGGTACGGTGCAAAAACATAGAGTCGATTACGCTGATACCCAGTTATTTCTCGAACCAGCTCTAGATGTTCGAATGCTCGAACGAGAGAATTGGCAGTTTGATGCGAAACATCAAGTTCAGCGGCAGCTTGGTTTACCGACATGACGGGGTTACGAAAAAGGGCGTTAGCTAGCCGACGACCGTTGCCGACGCGGCGTCCCAATCCCATGAGTTTCGCATCGATATCCTGCCTCAATTGAAGTATCTTCTGAAAAGTTGCAACGCCATTTTGCGCCGTCTCTGAAATCCCATTAAGGAAGAACCTCAACCAATGAGCGAGATCATTACTGGTGCGAACTCTGCTCAGAGCGTCGTAGTAACTTGCTCGATTCTTCTCGAAAAATGCGGAGATATACAACGAAGGTTTTTTCAACAGCT
>CAJXKU010000338.1 GCA_913055945.1 uncultured Lentisphaerota bacterium
CTCATTGCAAGTACATTTTCTTGGGTTGTGCCGCAACACCAAGAAAGGAGACAAGCAATGAGTAGGTTTAGAAAATTGCCTCGTCAGTAAAATCTGTGGGCGAAAATCGGCTCAGGTAATTCCCCGAGCTGATGATACGAGGCGGTTTTCAGTGCTTCGTGAGTTCGAAATCCGAACGATTTTCTGACGGTCAAATTCCATTTTAGGTTCAGCCCCTCTACAATTCCACCGTTAAACCGCTTTTTTGCACGAAACCAATTGAGTATCAATTCACGGTGTGAGCGCAACATTCGTGCGATATCTTTCATTGGGTCGATCCTGCTTCTCATGGCGCGTTCACACCATCGATCTAAAAATCTGCCGGCCCATGTGGCATAAGTGTACTCCCAAAAGCGTTGGAAATCCTCTTTAAGAAGATACGCCCTGACTGTGCGAAGGTTCATTTTTACCAGTTCGGACATTCTGCCGCGCTGTTTGGTGGTCAGATTTTGTTTGCGTTTAAGGAAGCAGAACCGGGTTTTACCCAACACCGGATCTTGTCCTTCCTGTTTAAGGCGTTTCGCTTCTGCGGCCCGTACTTTGTCCATAGCTTTGCCGAAATGCTGCATGATATGGAAACGGTCCAGTATATGAACTGCAGAATTCAATCGCTTGCCGATTACATGCAGATATGCCTTCCACATATCGCTGCACACGAATTTTATTCCGTGCAAAAGACTGGCGGGGGTTTCTTCCCCAGCGACAATACGTTTTTGCCGATATTTATCTTCCAGCTCGGTTAACCCGTCATTCAATGTCTTACGAGTGCGCTCCTTGCCCAGCCACAGCAACCGTCGACAGTGTGTGTCGATCTGATATACCAAAGTCAGATATTTGTGTCCCGACCGGTACTGGATTTCATCGACACCGATAGCGGTGATACCGTCCAGTCTACGATGTTCGAGCCCGTACTCGACTACGTACTTGACTGAAGCGTACACCTTGTCCCAACTGGTGTGGAAAGAGTTCGCTACTTCCTTCCACGGTAACTTTTTGGCCCAGTGCGCAAGAAAACAACGGTATATATCTGTCAAGTGATGTTTGCCCGTACTCCAAGGGACTTTTTCCACAATCACCGCACCGCAGCGCTGGCAGGATACCCGGCGCATGTAGTGTTCCAGGAAAACCGCATATCCCCATATGGGAATAAATTCGAACCAGCGAGGCTTGCGGGCCGTGTCATACGTGGATCCCGAGGAACCGCATCGGCTGCACTGTGGTTTTGAGTTTTTTCTCGGCTTTACGGATACCAGGATCCGACCTTTATCGTCAAAGCGGGCCGAATCAAATACGAATCGCTTGAACTTCGTGCTTCGATTGAGTATAGTTACTATGCGCATCATCGCCTCCTGAATAAGGTGGAAATTCATTGGTTTCGAACTTTCCTAATTTATTCGCGATGGTGCGCTTTTTCTATCTCGGATCGAATTCGCAGACAACTCTTGCAGACATGCGCAGTCTTTCCCGACTATGATTTGTCTGCCGGACTGCTTCTACACCTATAGCGCGTTTAATAAGTCGCCAACAGGAGTTATCAACAGGGCAGGCTCCGGCGAGAATGGGACTACATCTCGTCGGAGCCGGTGTCTGCCCTGTGGGTAACTCCGTCCTTAACAAACGAAGAGTGCGTAAAATCGGTTATTTACCCACAGATTCCTCGGAAGAGCCTAATTTTTAGAAGAGTCCCGCCTAAAGGCGGAACTACGAACCGGGCAATGCGCCATCAGCCCCGAAGGGGCGCGTGAGCCGCAGCGCTCAGAACTAAGTCAAGCATGATAGAAAAACGGTGAGGTGTCACTGGAAAGGAGGTGTTGCACAAATACACACCGAAGCCTACCTGCGCGGATCCGCATCTGTGCAGAACTCTCTACTCGAACTCTGCGCCTAACAGCAGGGGTACGAAGCCAGCGTGTCGCCAACGGGCTCTACCGGAAGAAGGCGATATGACGAAGGGGCCAGGTAGGGAGGCTCCGGGAGTTGGCATTTCGGCCTGCGTTCGCGTCAGCTACCGCCCCTGGGTGAAGCGCTGAGGTCCAACCCTGATGGGACCTTCCGGAACCGGATATGCGGTTACCGATTCCGGGTTCAGCAGGTGATGCATGTCAGCGGCTGGAGAAAATGGTTCTGAGACGTGACCGGTGAAGTTCCACGCCGTCCGGCACGTGCCGGTAACTCCTGTCGAAGCAGAGCATTTCCATGTTCGAGGCTAATCGGGACGAAAACCTTCTCGCTTTGATGCGGGAGCTGAAAGGAAGAAAATTCCAACCGAAGCCGCTTCGGCGCACGTATATTAAAAAGGAGCCGCGAAGTTCAAAGACGCGTCCGTTAGGCATTCCGGTCGTTCGCGACCGAGTGGCACAGGAGGTGCTCCGGCGATTGCTGGAGCCCGTCTTTGAACCACTGTTTCATGACAATTCGTTCGGGTTTCGACCCGGACGGAACTGCCATATGGCTATCCGGACGGCACTTGACCTGCATCCGCAGGGGTATTGGTACGTCTTGGACGCGGATCTTCGGAGCTTCTTCGATAAGATACCGCATTCAGTCATTATGCAGGCATTAGCCGCCGAGGTTGCGGACGGCAACATTCTCAGCACTGTCGAGCGATTTCTCTCTGCCGGTGTGATGGAGGACGGTGTATTCAAACCGACCACCGTCGGTACGCCCCAGGGCGGTGTTATATCTCCGCTTCTGGCTAACATCGTGCTGAACCACCTGGACTGGCAACTCGATGAAGCGGGCTTCCGCTTCGTCAGATATGCGGACGACTTTGTTGTCCTCTGCCGGTCTAAACAGCAGGCGCAAGAGGCATGGAACATTGTCACGCGCGTCACAGAGCAGCTCGGCATTGAGTTGAACACCGACAAAACACATATCACGACCTACGGGAAGGGGTATGAGTTCCTCGGCTTCTTTCTGTCGTCACGCTCCAGACGCATGCGTGACAAATCCAAGCAGAAATTCATGGACAAGGTTCGAGAACTGACTGTCCGTCATCACAACCTTGACGCTGATGCTGTCATGAAGCTGAACCGGGTCATCAGGGGTACAGCGAACTACTTTGCCACTGACTTTGCTACGAACCGTTGGCTTTTCCAGAAAATTGACTCATGGATACGCATGCGATTGCGTGCCATGAAGTACAACCGGAAAAGTTACAACCATAACTATAAGTTGCGTGGCACGTTTTTCGCAAACAAACTCGGCCTATTAACACTGGAGCAGTTCTGTGTAACTTTCGACGCACATGGCAAAGTGTGTTACGTCATTCCTCGACACGGGGCAACGTTGTTCGGGGCCGCCCAGTGAGAGACCCTCATGCTGGACAATGTGGGGAATAGACCCCATTGCGACGATGGGGAGGCGGAGGGACACTCCCTCCGCCTTACCCGCTGGCCTCAAAGCTGCCCACCCACCGGCCGGCGAAACCGCCCTGACCCCCAGCAGGAGACAGTTAAATTCTGAATCGTTGAATATTGAATATT
>CAJXKU010000339.1 GCA_913055945.1 uncultured Lentisphaerota bacterium
GCATGGATGAGGAAACGAAACGGCCGGAGAAGGGATTCAGATATCAGATCCCGTACCGTGCCCTTGTCCCGGAAAATATAACGAATCTGCTGGTAGCCGGGCGCTGCATCTCAGCTACCCATCTTGCGCTGGGATCACTGAGGGTGATGCCGCAGTGTATGCTTGAAGGAGAAGCGTGCGGCGCAGCAGCCGCAGTCGCGCACAAAAACAACCAGACGCTTGCCGATATTGAGCCGCGCAAACTTCAGGATATGCTCCGGGCCCACGGGGGCATTGTATCCCGGGAAGACATTGTCCGCCAATAGCACCCGGGCACGGCTTATCTACTTCGTGACGCGCTCCTGTTACACCAGGTCCAGCCAGATCGGACTTGACCACTGGACCTGGCCTTCTTTGTGTTCAGCGCGTACATAGTAAACCGTGAACGGTTCGGGGTGAAACTGGGCGTCCCGTACGGCCGTACCGGTGAGACTGCTTTCGTCTTCGAATACCACCTCTTCCGCATCGGGATTCCACTCTTTTTGCTGTATTTCTTCACTATTGCGTATCAGCGTCAGCACTATTCTGCCTTCTTCGCTGCTGAAATATCTGACGCGGATTTCTCGCCTGCGCTGCAGCGGATCGCGTCTGTCTATCGGCAACGCTTCCCCCATCTGAGCATCCCCGATACGCAAGTCCATCAAGGAACGCGCGAACGTCGTGCCATAACACCGTCGACGCGTCAACGCGTCCCACAGCGATTCCCGGGAAAGGCTGTCGGCCAGTACACCGGTAAGTCCATGGTGGCAATGCCACCCCAAGGCGGCATGCCCGAGGGGAAATCTCTGATTCACTTCTGCGCCCGTCATGGTGGTGTGTGCATCACTGGAGGCCATGACCCCATAACGGCATCCATGACGTAATGCGTCCTGAAAATACGCCTGCTTGTGTGTGTTGCCGAGGCGGAGCGGATACGGACTGTCATAACGTTCCGACGATCCCCATCCGGAATAGATTTCAAAAAGAGGCTCATATTCAGGCGCATACACCGGATCGCTGAAATCGCGGTATTTTGCGGCTCTTCCCGTGTGATGAGGGATTGTCATAAACGTTTTCCCCGAATTCTGCAGGAATTGCCACAGTTCCGAGAGTTGGACGGAGGGATTGTTTCCCTTCATATCTTCACGATCCAACCAGAAGTAAGGCGCTTCTTTTTCAAGGAAGTAAGCGTTGTTATCTCCGCCGCAGGGGACTTTGTGTGAAGATTCGAATCCGAGAAAGGGCACGAAATGACCGGGCGCATCATAGGTCTGTACCAATTCCTGTAGGCGCGGCCACCGTTCAGGGTCCGAGTGGATACCCCGCAGGTGATCCGCTGCCGCAGCAAAATCCAGAAACGAAACATCGCGAGCATAGGCATAACAGAATTCAGGATCTTTGCACGCCCATGAGCTGCAGTTTGAGTATGTAGTGTGTACGTGCATATCACCCCAATAAATGCGGAAAGGGGGCGCTTCGTATACCCACGCTGGATTGGAAGGGATTACGACGTCTTCCCGGTCTTGGAGTTGGGCCTTGATCATCAGTCTACAAGGGTGATTGACCTGGAGATTGTCGATGTGGATCCGGCCGCCCGTTTTCTCGGTGAACGTAATGTTTGCGGGCAGCCCGTCAACACCTTCTGTCGCGCTTAGGCGAAAGGGGCGCTCGGGGGCAGGCACCGGCATTCCCTGAGGGCCTATCAGTGTAACGCGCAAAGAAAAAGTTTCCCCAACACCAATGACCGACGGAATGACCATATGAACGCGGTAAGTTGTCAGGAATAGTGCGTCTGATGCTTCATCTGCCAGCCGTGGCTCCATAAGCGGAATTCTTTCCATATGTGGGTTCTGACGGGCCCCTGTAAACGGGGCATCTCTTGCTGACGCGTTATATCCGAATAGACACCGGATCTGATAGGCTACCGCTGAGCTGTCATGTGTCCAAAGGGAACCGAAAACATTCTCTGTCAATTGATCCCTATAATAAACGCTTTATAGCAGCGTGTCAAAGTCGTTCTTTTCCCCGAAAGTACCACCTGAGGTGTCTTAAGAGTTACGTTTACCGACGGGGCATATGAACTGACCCGGAAGTTTGTCATTTTTTCGAGAAAAACTCAAATCCGTCCTCCGTGTTCACAGCACACTATACAATTCCGCAAAAGCTCACAACGGCGCCACGCGCAACCTTCATAGAAATTCCGAGAGCAGTTAGGTTCCGCGCACTTTCCCGTTGCTCGAATCCCCAGGCAGACTTTGGCAAAATCCGCATATAAATCTATATTCCTCAAGATAAAGTGTAGTTGCAAACTGAGGCAGCACACCCCCTCGAGCTCCGAAACACTTTTCGCGGTTACCTCAAAAAAAGGAAAAATTATGGACATTTCTCCGGAACAATTAAATGAGCTGGTCGAGAAAAAAGTGCAGGAGGAACTCGCCAAAAGGAGCCACTCACCGGATCACAATAACGGTGATGAGCAATCTGAAATGGACAATGTTGGACGTAGAAATTTCCTGAAAATGACCTGCGGTGGCGGAGCAGGCTTTCTGGGAGCAGCAGCTATGTCTTTGTCTTCGGTTGCCGCAGCGGAAAATGCTCAAGAAGATATTCCCCCGGAAGATTTACCTTCTCTTCTTAAAAAGATAAAGACCGCAGGCGTAGTTGCGCCTTCAATCAAAGGCGCTTATAACAAAATCCAGCAAGCAGTGGACGCGGGTTGTACGGAGATAATCCTTGCGGAGAAAATCCAGGAAGGCAACATCCGCATGAAACGGAACGGAACCCGGATAACAGGATGGGGAAGCGGCACCTACCAAACCATCATCGATCCCCAGGACGGAAAACCGGTTTTCGGTTTGGATACAGAGCTTCGTCACGTGACGATAGCCAATATCCATATCGAAGGAGGTTCAAAGAGCGGACCTGCCATAGATACCAGGACCCATGGTCCCCCGGGTGCTTCTTTATGGGAAATACGACGGTGTCTCTTCAATGCGGGCCCCGTCATTATGCTCGGGCCGCGAAACCAGCTTCGTCATCTGACGGTTAATGCAAAACATGAGACACCGTTCAAATGGCTGCCGGGAGCCGAATACAAAACCAAAGCCGCCCTGATTGTAAACGGAGCAACTTACGGAATATTCGGCGGAAGTTACTCGAACAAAAACGATGGAGCGGAGGCGGTATTCTGTTCCGGAGCCGCCGGAACAATTACAGGAGGCACAACGATATCGAATGCCAGAGGCGGGAAGGACGGAACCAAAAGGGACCTCACATTGGTGGGCGCGGCCAGAACACTGATCGGCCCGTGTTCCTTCGAAAGCGGCAAAGAATACAACATGCAGTGGGGATTGGCTCCCCATTCTCCCGGCCTGAAAAACGCTGTAATAACAGCTTCAGGCTTCAACCCTCTGGCGGGAGATCACAAAGACGCAGGATTTTCAAAAATAAGATGCGAAGGCGGAGCATCAAGAAATGTAACTTTGATCAGCC
>CAJXKU010000340.1 GCA_913055945.1 uncultured Lentisphaerota bacterium
GAATGGAGCGGACCCGCGAAATCGGTATCCGTCGCGCACTGGGGGCGAAAAAAGCTCACATCGTGGAACAGTTCCTGACCGAAACGGTTCTTCTCGGCATGTTCGGAGGTGGACTCGGTGTAGCGCTTGGGCTGGCAGCACCTTATGTCGTGAGCCGGTTTACGGACATGACCACGCTCGTCACCTGGGGGGCCATCCTGCTGGCTTTCGGCATCAGTGTGTTGACCGGTCTGGTTTTCGGGATTTACCCGGCCTATCGAGCCGCCAATATGGACCCGATCGAAGCGTTACGCCATGAGTAGCGACCAACAAAGTAATGCGGAAAATACAGACAGACCTCTGAAAGCGACACGTATGAACAACGCAAATAAGAAACCGCATAGTAGTTCGAAAACCCGCCGAAGCTCCTTCTATGCTGAAGGTTCAGGCCGTAAGCCGAATCGCCAACGACGAAAATATTCCGTTACGGCCCGCCGGGCTTTGCCGGCAGTGTCCGTACTGTTGCTGCTTATTGCCGTTGTGTTTGCTGCCGGTTGCCAATGGGGAAGTAAAGACATTTCTCCGCCAGTGGAGCCGCCTGATTCGTTCTCTTCCTCGGGCGACGCAGCAGTCCCCGATCGCTGGTGGACAGCATTCGATCATCAGGGACTGAACACAATCGTGGACCGGGCTCTGACCTCAAATTTTTCCCTGAAAACCGCTTGGCAAAGACTGCAGGCGGCGCAGGCCGCTGTCGATCAGGAAACGGCCGCTTTATTCCCGCACGTTGACGTATTTGGACAGGGAGAAGTCAACCGTACAGACGGTGAAACGACGGAGAGCCTGCGAGTCGGTGCCACGGCGACCTATGAACTTGACCTCTGGGGCAAAATTCAGTCCCGCATCGAAGCCGAGCGTTACCGCAGGAAGGCTAGCCTGCAGGATTATCAGGCAGCCGCGCTGTCGTTGTCCGCGGAGATTGCCCGGACAGCCTTTCGCCTGACAGCGGCCCGCAAACGCGTACGTATTCTGAACGAGCAGATCAGCACAAACAAAGACATCCTCGAACTGCTTGAATCAAGATTCGCCAACGGCCAAACGCGACGCGCGGACGTCCTCAGACAGAGGCAATTGGTAAAGTCTACACGCCAGCAGAAAGCCGTCACCGGGGCAACCATCGGTGTTCTTGAGCATCAATTGGCCGTGCTGATGGGGCAACCTCCACAGCAGGCCGTGGAATATCACCCCCAGAGCCTTCCCGACCTTCCGGCGTTGCCCGATGCAGGCGTTCCGGTGAAGCTTGTGCATCGCCGACCGGATGTCCGTGCGGCATATAACAGAGTCCGAGCCGCCGATCAGGACCTCGCTGTCGCTGTTACTCAGCAATATCCGCGTCTTACTTTTGATGTTTCCCTTGCAAGTCGAGAAGACACCGCAAACCAGCTTTTTGAAAACTGGGCCCGATCTTTTGCTGCAGACATAACCGCGCCTCTTCTCGATGCCGGTGAACGGAAAGCACAAGTCGCTCGCCGGCGGGCGCAGAAAAAACAGCGTCTCTACGAATACGGAGACACAATCCTCACTGCCTTCCGCGAAGTGGAGGACGCCTTGATTGAGGAAGATAGGCAGAAACAGCAGATTCAGGATCTTGAAGAACGAGTTCGGATTGCGGACGAAACATATCAGCAGCTGCGCAGAGAGTATATCAACGGCGTGAGTGATTTCAGCGAAATGCTGAACGCTCTCGATGATCAACAGGCGTTGCGTCGCGACCTGGTTTCCGCCAAACTCAAGCTTATGGAGTTCCGGATAGCGCTTTACAGAGCCTTGGCAGGAGGCTTTGAAACAGCACGACAAACAGGCTCCGACGAAACCTGACCACGGAGGTGTATAGCGGCGTCACTGCTGCCATATCCGAAGCAGGATTCTGAAACCGAAGACAGGGTAAAAAAAACGATGGATGCACAGCCCGACAATAATAATCCAAAACGAACGTCAGCGAACGAAGGGTGGAGATTGACCTTGTTCGTCTGCGTTATTCTTCTGCTCGGCGCAGGAGGACTGGCTGTTTTCATCCTGTCAACCGAACCCACGGCCGGTCGAGGGGGAGCCGCGAAAGATACGGCTATGCTGGTAAAAACCCATAAGGTTGAACGGGGAAACTATAGACCGGAAATTGTGGCCATGGGAACTGTCGAGGCGGCCCGCAGAATCAGTCTCCGTCCGAGAATCAGCGGACGTATTCTCGAACGTTCGGATGCCTTTACGCCCGGCGGAATCCTTGAAAAAGGGCAGACCGTTGTGCGCATAGACCCGGCGGACTACGAAAATACGTTAAAGCAAAAGAAGAGTGAATTACAACAAGAAAGGGCAGATCTTACTATTGAGAAAGGCCAGCAGCGAGTAGCGCACAAAGATTACGAATTTTTTCAGGATGCTTTGCCGGAGGAACAGAAAGATCTCGTTTTGAGGGAGCCCCAGCTTAAGATCGCTCAGGCGGACGTGGAGGCCGCTCAGGCCGCCGTCGATCAAGCTCAGCTGGACCTGGAGCGTACCAGGGTTGAAGCTCCTTTTAAAGCTCTGGTGGTCGAGCGGAATGCGAATGTAGGTTCCCAGGTAAGTCCCGGCGATACGTTGGGGCGATTGATCGGTGTCAAGAAATATTGGGTGGCAGCCACGGTCCCTCTTGCCAAAATGGGGCGGCTTTCGTTTTCGCAGGAAGGTGAAGGAAAGGGTGCACCCGTTAAAGTGCGGAACACTTCGGTCTGGGAAGAAGGGCGCTACCGGACCGGTTACCTGTACAAGAGGGTGGGGACCCTGGAAGAGAAGACGCGCATGGCCAGGGTCCTGGTAGCTGTACCGGACCCTCTTGCGCGGAAGGAAAAGACTGGTGAACCACCGTTGATGCTCGGCTCCTATGTCAGAGCGCACATCCAGGGGGGCGAACTCGTCGATGTCATCCGAGTGGACCGTGAGTACATTCGGGAAAACGACACTGTGTGGGTAATGCAGAACGGCGAACTGGAAATTCGTGACCCGAAGATCGCCTTTCGCGGTAAGAAATACGCCTATATCCGCACCGGCTTAAAGGAGGGGGATCGCCTGATTACCAGCCGCTTAACGAGCGTTGTGGAAGGAGCTCCGCTCCGCCGGAAAGGCGCGGACGCTTCTGCCCCCGATAGCAATAACCAATCCGAAGCGCCGGAAAACCGTTGAACCAGAAATACTGCGGTGTTCGGCCTGCATGGTTGGCGGGGTGATTCAGCACTGGCCGCCGACGGCCAGCTTGCGTTGAGATAAAACTTAACACGTGGAACGGCCAGAAGTAGCCTTATGCCAGGTTCTTGCAAAAGCGGGATTGCTTTCTGTTTTATCAGTAGGTCGCGTCCGCCGAGGGCGGGCCAAAGTGCTAACCGGCAGTCGCGATCTAACGTAAAAATAGAGTTCCCCGCCCTTTGGGCGGGGCCTATGGACTGGCTGCGCCAGTCCTGAATAGGTAGGTG
>CAJXKU010000341.1 GCA_913055945.1 uncultured Lentisphaerota bacterium
ATATTAAAACTGGTGGGGCCGTTCGGCATATTGCACGTAATTCTGGTGTATGCTTTTCTGGCTGCAACAGTTGTTTTACTGGGCAGCATCCTGCGAATCTTTATCCGTGGATTTCTGCCGGAACTTATACTGGAAATTCCGCCGTACCGATTCCCCTCTCTAAAAGTAACACTTCACAAGCTTTTCTTCCGCTGCCGCGGTTTCATATCAGAAGCGATACCGCTTATACTCATCGGAATTCTGATTCTTAATTTTCTGGATTATTTCAAGATCTTCAATGTAATCGCAAACGTTACAGCACCTGTCGTAAGTACAATCTGGGGGTTACCTAAAGAAGCAATTCTGCCGTTGGTCATGGGATTTCTCCGCAAAGATATTGCCGCCGGCTTACTTGTGCCGCTGGATATGGGCATGGCACAACTGATGACAGCCTGTGTTCTGTTATCTCTAACCTTCCCCTGCATAGCCACTTTCGCCGTACTTATAGCCGAACTCCGCTTGCGCGATGCTTTAAAAAGTATCGGCATAATGCTGCTTACAGCTCTTGTTCTCGGCGGCATCGCACGTTGGATCTTCAGCCTTGTTCCGGGCAATTTGCCGGCGCTGTAACCGGGATATGTTCCGCAGCCTCAACAACTAACCGAATTCCATACTTCGTATCCCTTCTTCTATTCGTGATGAGATCTATTTGTCTGCAAGGTGTGGTTATGACCAGGGAACGCCGAACCACGGCTCGGCGGCGATGTTCAGAGATTTACTTCCTCTACACAACAGCCCTCCGATAATAACAAGCCGTTTGCGAATCTTTTGGAGTGCGATGGCAGTGCCACCGCTTTAACATTCGCCATAAACGCAGTAAACAAAAACAAGGACGAGGCTGGCAGTCGCGTCTTACCGCAAAATTGCTAATAATCGGCACGGAATTGACTGGAGGGCGAGAGTCCTCTCGAGCCGTCCCAGGGACCACGGAACAACGGCTCGACAGAGTCTCGCCCTCCAGATGACGTGTGATAAGGTAGGGGTTCCATTTTTGCAACTCAAGTTTTTTCAAATAGTTTTTACCGCAGTGTCAATCGGCTGTAAAGACGCGGAAGCACACGCGGCAGTTTGGTAATATCGGTCAGGATGGTGAAGCGTCGTCTGGGAAACATGATTTCCATGTCTGCAAGAGAGTTTTCTTCGGTTGAGATTGCGAATGTGTGAATATCTCGACGTGCGTTTTCTTCGCATGCCATACGGACGTCGTACTGTGCATAGCGTGTGTTCGGATCATAGCCGTTATCCATTGGTCGTCCGTCTGTTATAAGCATAATCAGGCGCTGGCTGGCGGGATGATTCTGAAGCCGGAAACCGGCATGTCGCAATGCCGGTCCTATGCGTGTGGACTGGGATGGCTGCGGCGACATTATTTTGCTCATGGTCTCACGGTTCCATTTGTCGTCAAACCCTTTATAGACCGTATATCGACAGTTCTGCGGACCGTTTGAGCTGAATCCGGCAACACTGAAGGTGTCTCCCAGAGAGGCCAGCCCCTCACTGAGAATCAGGGCAGCGTGTTTTTCTATATCGATAATGCGTTGACTGTTTTCCTGTTCGCCGGTAGAACCGCTTTCATCCAGCAGGACAACGACCGCCAGGTCGCGCTCCACCACCCGCGGTTTCCTGTAAAAATCGACTTTTGGCGCCGGTTCTTTCTGACGACGGGTCAGGTAATCTACGAGCATATCTTCGTCAATGTTATCGCCTTCAGAAAGATGTTTTTCGTATCGCGTCAATTGCGGCTTGAACTGTTCGAACACGCGGCTGACACGCTTCGCTTCCGCCTGTACTTGGTCGGGAATCGTCGCCTCACGAGCGACACCTTTCTCTTCATGAACAAGACAGTGGTCAAGGCGATAGTCATTCTCGCGGCAATTCCACTCATCATAAGGAAAGCCGGTTTTGACACCTTGACTATCTTCTTTTTCTTCCTGGTCTTCTTCATTTTGGGAATCGCTTTCTGCCGGCATCGTCTGTTTTTCTTGTTCCTGTTTTTCTCGATCTTCGTCTTGGTCGTTTTCATCCATTTGGTTTTCGGCTGACTGCTTCATGTCGGCTATCATACTGTCCTGCGGCGGTGTACTTACCGTGCCGGGGTACAGAAAATCGGGAATAAAACTGAACGGCTTCAATTCAGTGGATGCCAGGCCGGGGTACGCTTTTTGCAGTTTTGATAAATTAATTTTGCCGAGCCTCTCCAACGTTTCGAAAAAGTTGGTTGATTCTTCGACAACGGCAGACAGCGGCCGAGCTTCCTCCGGCAGTTTTTTCGCATCGTTCATCATTATATCGAAAAAGAGCTGTTCTGCATCGGTTTGCGGAGGATTATGTTCAAATTCAGTTTGCAGGCCGAAGTCCAAAAGTCGCCGCGTTCCCGGCCACCGTTGACGCATGCGGCGGAATACACGGGCATACTCAGTTATCTGGAAAATATTTATCAGCAGCGGATCGTCGCCCGTCACAGCACGGCAATCCATATACTCTGTATGACCATGCACTCGACAAAAACTGTTCTCCCCCAGCAAGCCGGCCGCGACAAGTGCGGTTAATACGTACCACTTACGGTTTTTATCCCGGTCATCAAAGAATCGGATACGGGCGGGCATGTAGAGCCATTGATACATACAAACCACGGAAGTGCCGCGTTCGATAAGTTCATCCGAATCAAGACTGCCGAGGTTGTCAATATCTACATCGTATCCTACAAGCGCTTTCAGCAACGCCTGAAGCTGGTTATCTATGTCTTCCAGACGACATTCTTTGGTAATGGACTGGATATAAGTCTCCGTTGTCCGCAGTGTTCCTTCCATGAAAGACAAACCGGCCTCGCGGTTTCGGGAGAAGATATCAAGACCGACCTGGATATATCGCTCTGTCTCGGGGATGCTGAGGCGCTCAATGAGTGATCCGTAGCCGTTCATGTAGGAAACAGCCAAGTCTTCAGCGGTTTCTCTGAGACGCCGCATCTGACTGATCAGATTACGCACTTTTTGAGGTGTATTCCCGAACCCCCTTCTCCCAGTGTCTGGAAAAACAATGTGCCATAATAGAGTTTTGATTGCGCAAGCTCTCCGCCCAGGTCCACAACATCGGTGAAAATACCCGGAAGGCTCAGGATCCAGCGCGTGCCGGGGTTCAGGGCACAGAGGAATTCTTTGACGACGTGGTCAAAGGAGCTCTGATCGCTTGCCTTCAGCAATTCAAAGAATTTATCCGTCACTTGCCGTCGTTCGCTTCCGAGTTCACCTTTCTCGTAGAGGTCTTCAATCGTTTTCCGGAAAATTTCGCGGTATCCCCAGCATACGCTGTGCAGCGAGAAACCGTAATGTTCCAGCTCTGCGTCAAGTGCTGTCGTTTGTTGATTGTCTGTCTGATTCTGCATAGCTTGTGTCCGTTTCTTCTTCTTCAAACAGTTCACCGAAATAGAGATTGACA
>CAJXKU010000342.1 GCA_913055945.1 uncultured Lentisphaerota bacterium
ATGTTGCCTTCTCGCCCGACTATGGAAGTCTTTACGAAAATGTTGCATTTTTGCACCTGAGGCGTAACTCCAGGGAATTCATCCGTACCTAAACAGTCAATGACCGACTGCACTCCGCGATGCCCGCCGCTTCCACCCTTTTTTCTCAAGCGCAGCTTACCAAACGGCAGGTCCGCACAGTCTGTAACGATCAACACCTGCTGGGGCCGAATCCTGCGACCTGCACACAGGGCCTGAATCGCCCGGCCACTTTCGTTCATATACGTTCGCGGACGAAATGTCCAGAATTCACGCTCGTCCAACCAGCATTTCGTCAATCTGCCTTTATGCTTCTTGAAGCTGCCGCTCGTGTCGCATTCAGTTTCCACAGCGTTCAGCACCCGGACGCCCACATTGTGCCGCGTATCTTCATATTTCTTCCCGGGGTTGCCCAGTCCTGCAACATATTGTGGCAACGTCTCTGCCATATTTTCTGCCATGAGAAGGCGTATCTCAACTTTCGCCTTCGCCTTCTTCCGCTTCTTCCTCTTCTTCCTTCTTGCCTTTCTCGATAACTTCCGGCTCCATGTCTTCTTCAGCTTCGGTGGTTTCTTCTTCCTCCAGTTCTTCAGCGCTTCGCGGCGCGGCAATCTGAACCACTACTTCTTCCGAATCGGCCAACGGCTCAACCTTTTCTCCCAAGGGCAGTTCGCCTACCGTAAGGACGTCACCGATTTCTAACTCGGAGATATCGGGCTGGATCATCTCCGGAATGTTACCGGGAAGACATTGTACATCCAGCTCGTGGAACAACTGATTCATCATACCGCCCGCATGCACACCGGCAGATTCACCGAACGGCTCTATCGGAACGGTGGCCGTGATCTGTTCATCCGCCCGAACTTCCAGGAAATCCACATGCAATATCCCCTCTGTCGTGAGCGTATCGTGCTGAACATCTTTTAAGATCGCTTTTTTCGTCTCTCCGCCATTCGAAAAATTCAGATTCACCACGCCAGGGTGATGCAACAATTCCCTCATCGCCTTCCGGGCGATGGCAAGCGGGACTGCATCCTGCCCATGCCCGTACACAACACCCGGCACTTTACCTTCGCGTCGGATCTGCCGCGTGGCAGACTTCCCACACTTTTCCCGCCGTTCGGCCTCTATCGACAATTCTTCTGTGGCCATAACTTCGAGCCTCTCTCCAGTATTTTATTCTTTAGTATTCCTTAATACGCCGCATCCTAATTCCCCTTTTTGCCGGAGGAGGCTTCATCGTCATCCTCCATCCGGAAGAGGCAGGAAACCGATCGGGCTTCATGGATTCTGCGAATGGCGTCGCTCAGCAATTCTGCCACGGACAACACACGTACTTTATCCCCGTCATTATGCGGCTCCACGGGCACGCTGTCAGTGGTGAGCAATTCCGTAATGGGACTGTCCGCCAATTTCCGATAACCTTCTGAGGTCAGACAGCAATGCGAGACAACCGCAAATATTCTCTCACCACCATGTTTCTTTATCTGCTCCGCCGCCCGCACCAGGGTTCCGCATGTAGTTGAAACATCATCCACAATGACACAGTCACGCCCTTCCACGTCACCGACCAGATGAGATGCCTCAACGTTGTCCGCGTCTACACGCCGTTTTGCAACCACAGCGAAACCACAATTCAATGTATTCGCGTAAGCCTGCGCCATTTTGACGCCCCCGACATCCGGTGCAACCACCACTGTCTGGGTGTCCAGGATCTTCTGCAGGTACCGGCCCATGACAGGTCGAGCGTATAAATGGTCCACGGGGATATCGAAATATCCCGCGATCTGACCTGCATGCAGATCCATGGTCAATATCCGATCCGCACCGGCTGTAACCAACAAGTTCGCGACCAGTTTCGCGCTAATCGGCACCCTGGGGCGGTCTTTCCGGTCTTGTCGAGCATAGCCGTAAAAAGGCATCACTGCCGTAACCCGCCAAGGCGAGGCCCGACGCGCGGCATCAATCATAATCAGCAACTCCATCAGCGTTTCATTCGGCGGTGCGCAGGTAGGCTGGATAAGAAAAACATCATCCCCGCGGATATTGTGGTTGTATTTCACGAATATCTCCCCTTCGGGGAAGCGTTTTATTTCAACACCCCCAAGGCTGACCCCCAACTCTTCACTTATCCGCGAACAAAGATCAGGGTTTGCGGTACCACCGAATATTTTCATATCCATTTTTTCAGACATCCCGGCTAAAACGTCCTAACTTTTCGTCTTTATCACATTTCCCAACAGAACCGCGATCAACAAAAGGCTGGCCTGTGTACAACTTTTAAACGCAATCTGATGGGTGGAGATCATGGCTGTCTACCAAAGGAATAATTTACACGACAAAGCTACACTTGTCCACCAATCAACCGTTATCCATAAGCATGGTTTCAGTGGCGAGAAAAGTCCGATAACCACCGGAACATCATTCCCCTTTCATCACCGCCCGTAAACGCGGAATAAACCCGCGCAGACTTTTCGGAAGCATCCTCTCGGCTTCCTGCAGCGTAAACCAGCCTCCTGCGTCCGTTTCGTTGTAAATGCCTGTCCTGCCGTTTCTGAAATGAAACCTGAAGGTGTTACTGCATTTCCACTCTGCCTCCTGTTCCACAGCAAACAGATGGTTACGTTTGTTTCCCGCCGTGATCTCACCGAGATCATAGTACTCGTCGTTTCTGATCCGATCACCGGTTTCCTCTTCCCATTCTCTTACGGCGGCCGACCAGTCGTCTTCGTCCTGTTCGTCTACAAGGCCCTTCGGAACAGTCCAGCGTTCTGTTCCTTTATCAAACGGACCTGCCGCACGCACCAGGAACAGCCTATCTCCCTTGTACACGATGATTCCGGCACTCCGTTCCATACATATCCCCCGGTCTACGTTAAAGTCGCACGAAAGAACTGCGCTCAGGAACTGCGTCAGCACGTCAAACTGCGTTCACGATATCGTTACCATACAGGATGTTTTCGTCGCGCTGCATGCAATGCCTGGACGCAGTCCCTGCGTTTAGGAATTGCATTCAGCATGTCGTTGGCATCGAGGGTGTATTTGTAATGCTCAATGCAATTGCTGCATGCAATGGCTGCACGCAGTGCCTCGTGTGAGACTTGACCGCGGGAACCAGGAATCTCGAACTTTGTCCCGAACTTTGTCTCGAACTTTGTCCAGAACCGATGTCGGGTTACTACGTTCATATCTATTCGGGTTCGCGACATCGTTGCGAAACAATAGAGGCTGCATGAACATGCAGCAGTGACCAACGGGAACGGCAAGGTTCGAGAGAGAAATTGAATCTCATATGCGAGTTGCTACCGCGACTGCATGAAGCCAAACCATACTGAAGTATGAACTCTGACGGGCCGAAACCGCGCGATCGACTTGTCGGAGTTCATGCTTCAGCATGTCTGCCGAGTCTCATACCGGGGTATCCGGTGGCTACACCGGCGGCC
>CAJXKU010000343.1 GCA_913055945.1 uncultured Lentisphaerota bacterium
GATGGAAGGCATCGAGACGGCCGAGACCGTCGGGATCGTCACGACACAGGTTGAGGTTGCCTCTATCGTGCCGTTCGTGCTGATGGTCGGACTCGGACTCGGGGTGCTCGGCGTTCTCGGGAGGTTTGCATGAATAATACTCCGTTGTCCGATATTCTTATCTTGGCAGGGTATTTATGTTGAATCCTGTCTTATCCGTCTACAGGTGATAGTTCTTCCCACACCTTGATGAGACGCATGTAATTTCTGTATTCCTGCTCGGTCATTTGCGGCGTAGGGCCTTCTGTGCTCCGCAGAATGAATCGGTGTTTACCGCCCTCGAAAGCTTCCCCTGCAGCCTGTTCGACGGTGGCTTCGTCTTCTCTGTGTAATACTCTGGCTTCGATGTTTCCCCCCAGAGTGATCCGGCCGTCGGAAAGTTCCTTGGCTTCGCTCATTGTGATGTCTCCGTCGGGGGGCGGTTCCACCGGCTCGGTATAATCGGCGCCGCGCTCGATTGATCGTTGCAATGCGTGCCTGACGTTGCCGTGACAATGGACCTGGACCGTTGCATCACTGCGGCTATGAATGCACTCAATTATACTCCGCTCCTGTTCCTGGACAAATGTATCGTATAAGTCAGGTGACCCCATGGGCGGCGTGACCCATTCGCTGCCGCCCATCCAAACGTGTTCAATCCCGGGTCTGGACAGCAGCGCCTCGAGTGCGTCCAGTACGCGTTGACGACAGATCTCTGTGAGCTCGAGCATCATGTCGCGGCGCGTCAACGCGAGCTCTAGAAACCACTGGTAACTCATCATGCCGGCCACACATACGAAAGGCGATGAAATGCCTGTGTTGACAATACCTCGCTCTGAAAAATCAGAAGGAAGATCGTTCAGATCCGGCGGACCCAGTGTGTCGGGGCGCTCCCATGGCACTGAGGCTATTTTCTCAAGGTCTTCTTCTGTCTCGACGGGGTATTTCACTTTCCACGCGGTTCCGGCTTCCGGGGCCCGTTCGTTGATCGCTGTGAGGTTCCCTTTCGGCGTATCAATGGTCTGGTGGATCTGAACGTGGCCATTGTCCAATGGCTTTTCTTCTGTGTGAATCCGTTGCGGCGGGGTTGCCAGGTACCGGTTGATATGGGCGGGCACGCTGTAATTGTAGGTCATGCGGCTGAATATTTCTTTAGCAGCTTTTCGCCGCAGCGGGTCCGGGTGATTATCGATTTCTTCACTGGTCTTAAACTCCAGACCCTGCAGATAAATGGGGACCCGATCCACCTGCTGTCCTTTCAGTGCATTGAGTGTCCGACTGCGCGGATTCATCATCTCTCCCCCCCCTTTCTGTTTTGTGTTACGCCCTGGCCAGCCAAGTGTTACGGGGTTTTCGCTTGTGGAGGCGCGCTTTGTTGGGCCACACTAGTATTCCGCAGTGATCTACTATACCTTAAATATTCGTTGGGTTTAAGCAGTTACATCCATCGCGCGATTTCATTCGCTGGTTTCCGGGACGTTGCGGTATCGGCTTCGAAGAAATTCGGGTCGCGGGGATAGCCTGCGGCAATCAGAGCAACGACACGTTGGGCAGTTTTCAGGTGTAACACTTTTCTGATCTTTTTTTCCCGAATCCAGCCAACCCAGCAGGTGCCCAATCCCTGTTCCGTTGCCGCCAGGATAAAATGTTCCCCGGCTATACCCGCATCCACATAATGATAAGGGATTTTTGACAAGAAGGGGGCAATGCGGTGAACTGTGAAATTCGGGGTCAGGGATAACGCAACGATGCAGGGGCAGTCGTAGAGCCAGTCATGCTGTATACCCGGAAGCAGGCCCTTCTCGAGGATTGTCCGACGTTTCTCCGGATCCCGCACAATCGTGAAGTGCCAGGGTTGTCGATTGCATGCGGACGGTGCCGCACGGGCTGAATCAATACAGTCCTGCAGCACGCTGTCCGGGATCTCTCGGTCAGGGTCGTATGCCCGGCAACTCCTGCGGCGATGTACGATATCCCCGAAAGTGCTCATGGGGGTTAATCCTGAAGATATGAGGGTATGTTCGTATGACGGATCAGGTCATCAAATGATTCCCGTTGCCGGATCAAATGGTGATTGCTGCCGTTGACAAGGACCTCGGCGGGGCGGAGTCGGCCGTTGTATTGATACGTCATCACATGCCCGTAGGCTCCCGCTTTACCTGCGGCAACAAGATCGCCTTCGTTCGTGCCGGCGGGGAGTAAGCGATCTTTAATCCAGAAGTCCGTGTTTTCACAGATCTGGCCGCAGAGCCCAAGACGTTCCCGTGCTTCGTTTTCCCGTCTGTTGACATATACAGGATGGTAGGCACCGTACATGGAGGGTCTTGCAAGAACATTCATGCCGATGTCCGTGCCGATCACCCGCTTGTATGTTTCTTTCACCGCGTGAACGCGTCCGAGTACATACCCCGCTTCTCCTACAAAGTAGCGGGCCGGTTCCATCATGAGGGTCGGACGCTCCAGGCCATAGGCGTCGGTCTTTTCTTTGAAGACCTCAGAAGTTTTTCGAGCCGTCTCTTCAATGTCGAGCGATTTTTCGTCCGGTGAGTACGGGATGCCGAGGCCCCCGCCCAGGTCTATGAATTCGAACTTGATCCCCAGGTCCTTCCCTGCATGCCCGATGAGGTCCATGAGGAGCTCTGTCACGTACGCGAAATAGTCCGGATCGGTGACACAGGATCCCGGCATCATGTGGGCACCGAAACGTGTGATCCCGGCTTCTTTCGCCATACGATACGCATCGTAGACCTGATCCGGGTGAACGCCGAACTTGGCCTCCGGGCCCGCATTGGTCACGTAATCGCCTATGTTGCTCTGGCCGTAGCCGGGATTAACGCGGAAGGAAAGGATTTCGGGTTTACCGAATTGCAGGACGCGCGGCAGCAGTTTGATATCGTCCAGGTTGAAGATGACGCCGGTGTTCAGGCCTTCCTGCATATCCGCGTCCGACAGATAATTGCCGCTGAACATGACATCTTCGCCGCCAAGCCCGAGGTGTTCGGCGAGCAGGATCTCGTTTACGCTGGCCGCGTCGATCCCGGCACCTTCCTGGCGCAGGATATGACCTATGGCAGGGTTGTTGCATGCTTTCAGGGCATAGAACAGATGAAAATCGCTGTAGTATTTCCGAAAGGCGTTCAATACACGCCGGAAATTGTCGCGAATCGTATTTTCTTCATACACATAGGTGGGGGTTCCGTACGTATCCGCAATTTCTGTTGCAGACACGTCCTCAAAGTATAGTTCGTCTTCGGCGCCGAGTTGCATAATACGGAGTACCTCGCTGGAAGTTAAATGTCGTGAATAAGCAGTGCGTCGCGTAATTTCGGTTCGAACCACGTGGACTTCGGCGGCATGCTCTCGTTCGCGTCTGCGACCGCCATAAGCTGATCGACGGTCGTGGGGTACAGGGAGAAAGCAACATCTGCTGCGCCCT
>CAJXKU010000344.1 GCA_913055945.1 uncultured Lentisphaerota bacterium
TCACTTTCCGCGAGCACAATATTCCATTTCTGCTTTCGGGATTCTTTAAGTATCTTGCGCGGAAGCCGTTCAATAACGGAAGCAGAGCGATTGTTTCGGTCCCGAATCAAGATATCTGAAATTATCGTTCCATTAATTTTTCTGCTGAATACCTTAAGACTGAGGGCCGGTGTGTGCGTTTATACGGCAAAGGTGAACGTCAGGGTGAACCGACGCGTTCGGCCAAATGTCGTCCCAGCATCCGACATTCCTCCAGGTCTTTACTGGTGGGCGTGCAGTTTACTTCCACGATGGGGTCCACGTTCTCCCATTCCCTGTTTTCTACGAATTGGCTCAGTGTATTGACGGCACCCCCGCTCCATCCATAATTCCCGAATACGCCCGCTACGCGGCCGGTGAGTTCTTTGTGCCCGAGAAAATCCGTTATGCTGGCTAAAGAGGGGAACAGCCCTTGATCGTACGTTGGGCCGCCGAGCACAATTCCCTTATTGCGCCATACATCGCGGATAACGAAAGAGGGATGGGAAACGGATACATCGTGTCGGTATATATTGGAGATCCCGGTCTCTGAAATGCCGCGGGCGACAGCTTCCATCATCCGGGTGGTATTGCCGTACATTGAACCGTAGACAATCGTCACCCCTTCTTCCGCTTTGTGTCTGCTCCAGTGGTCGTAGATTTCTACAATTCTCTGCGGGTTGCGTCGCCACACCGGCCCGTGGGTCGAAGCAATGACGTTAAGAGGAATCGAGTCGAGTTTTTTCAGCGCTTTTTGGGTCATTCGGCTGTACTTTCCGACAATATTCGAGAAGTATCGCAGGGTTTCGTCTTCATACCATGAAATCTGTACTTCGTCATCGAAAACTCCGCCTGTCAGTGCGCCGAATGTACCAAAAGCGTCGCCGGAGAACAGGATTTTGTCTCCGGTCTCGTAGGTCATCATCGTTTCCGGCCAATGCACCATTGGGGTCATAGTGAATTGCAGGACGTGTTCACCGAGATCCAGCGTTTCGCCTTCGGCCACGGCCTGGACATCTTCGGTAATACCGAAAAAGCCATCCAGAAAGCGCTTTGTCTGTTTATTTCCGATGATTTTCATCTCGGGGTAAAACTTTTTCAGTATTCCGATTGCACCGGAGTGGTCCGGTTCCATATGATTTACGATGAGGTAGTCGATACCTTTTTCCTCGGGTAAAAGCTGCTGGATCTTTTCCAGATAACACTCCAGACAGTCCTCCTTAACGGTATCAATCAGGGCGACTTGTTCGTCGAGAATCAGATACGAATTGTAGGAGATACCGTAAGGCAGCGGCCACAGGGATTCAAAGAGAGTGGTCTGCCAGTCATTAACGCCCACCCAATGGACAGTGTCAGTAATCGGAGCTGTTGTGTGCATATCTAGCCTCCTTCAGGTTAAGATTCAGTTCTGTGCATATCAATGTACGTTTTACGTCCGTATTTTAAGTTTTATCTTCAGTTCTCAAAATAGCGTTTGTTTCATAAGTGACGCCTTATGCCAGGCCGGAGAATGCCGTTCAAGAATCCTTAGATTTTCGTAGGGGAAACACGTATTTATGTAATACCTTCGGTTATCGGGTCTACGAAGGCGTGAACTTCCCGTTCCGAGCGGCAACGTAAAGCCTGTACAGCGGTCTCTTCGGCCTCTCGTACACGGGTACGCCGCAGCATATAGTGAATCTTTGAGGCTCGAACAGAGCTCATGCTCAATTGTCGAATGCCCAGCCCGAGGAGGAGGTATGCCCCGCTGGGGTCGCCGGCAATTTCGCCACATACATAACATGGTTTGCTTTGTTTACGGGCCCCCTGAATGACAGTGTGTATGGCTTGCAGGACGGCCGGGTTAAGGGCGGAAAATTCCGGCACACTGGATAAGTCCCACCGGCTGCTGCCCAATACGAACTGGGTAAGATCATTGACGCCGATACTGATAAAGTCGACCATTTCGCAGATGTCATCAATTTGAGCTACCGCGGAAGGTGTTTCGATCATAGCACCTATTTCGGGCAGCGTTGTAACACCTTCCTGTTCAGCGGCGAAGTGCAGTTCATCGAGCGTTTCCTGCAGGTCCAGGTCTGCCGGACCGAGAACCATGGGAAACATCACTTTTGCGTTACCCTGCCAGCGAGCTCTTAAAGCGGCGCGCAGTTGGGTGCGCAGGAGATTTCGTTGAGCCAGCACCAATTGCAGGCCGCGTACACGCTGGTGCGGATCTTTCTGGTCGGTTTGGGTAAGGAAGCGAGGTTGTTTATCAGCGCCGAGATCCGCGGTACGTATTGTAAGCGGACGGTTCTGAAGCTTTTGGGCACACTGGGCATAGACATGGGCCTGTTTCGCGAGGCTCGGCGGCTGAGGCGTTTCGAGAAACAGATATTCCGTCCGGAATAAACCAACCCCATGAAGGTGGTATCGTTCTACATACGGGAGTTCTTCCGGGCGATCTATATTGGCAAAAAGTTCATATTCCGTTCCGTCAAGAGTGCGACATTCATAAGCCTGCTCTGCGCTGCGGGTCCGGGAATGTTCTATCGACTCCTGCTGTTTTTTGCGGAAGGATGTTTTCTGTTCAGGCGTTGGCGAAATCGTAACAGTGGCTTTGGTAGAGTCGACCAGGAGTCGATCCCCGTTTTTGACGTTTTCGAGGATGTCTTTGATGCCTGTGACAAACGGAATCCCCAGCGAGCGAGCGAGAATTGCTGCGTGGGATTGTTTGCCGCCGTATGCGGTAACAACGCCGATGGTGTGATCCCGGTCAAGGTGGAGGGTGTCAGAGGGGAGAAGTTCTTTTGCAACTATAATGCAGCGGGAAGGGAGGTTCTGCAGGGTGGCTTTCTGAGGGGGCGTCGCAGACTTAAGGTGTTGGAACAGACGTTGTCCTACATCAAGTGCATGCCGATAGCGCTCACGTAAGTTTTCGCTTTCAATCCGCCCCAAAGCTTTTTCATGTTCGGAGATTTCATCTGCAATGGCCTTCTCGACATTCACAAGGTCTTTGTTCAGTCGGGATCTGATTTTATTCGAAATTGTCGGATCTGTGAGTAGTGTAAGGTGGGCGTCGAATACGGCTGCTTCTGCTTGCCCGATCTCTGAGAAGGCGCGCTTGCGCAGATCTTTGATTTCTTCCACAGCATCATGAAGAGCTTTGTTGAGTCGGGCCATCTCCCGGGAGATTTGGTCTGGTGAAATCGACGTATAGCCTGTTGTGTTTGGTGGCAGTCGGTTATATGTAAACGCCACACCGTCGGCATATCCCGGGGCCAGCGTGTATCCTGTGTAAACTTCTGTGTTCATGACGGGGTTCCGTTTACAGCGTGCTCGAAGCGTGGGGTGAAATTTCTTTGTACCCGAAGTAAGTGTTCGATTGATCGTCTCCCGGACGTTTTCTCCATTGAGGAACGAAACGGCAATTGCTGTTTGTCGGGAT
>CAJXKU010000345.1 GCA_913055945.1 uncultured Lentisphaerota bacterium
TTCTCGTCGCTGGTAAAGATGTAATGGTCCGGGGTTAAAACGATCCGTTCTTTATCGAAAACGTGAGCATCTGCACCGAATTCGTTCTCGAAAATGCCGATTGTGCCGGGGCCACAGACGTCATGCGTCATCAATAGGTCTGCATTCACCCATATGTTGTCGCCGGCGCTGACGTGGCAGCGGTCGGCCGCTTTTGCCAATATTTTCTCCGTTAATGTCATAGACACGAATATCCTCGTAGTTAAAAACATGATTCTTTGTGGTTGAAATCTGGCGTGAATCCGGATTAGAAGCGCTGGAACAGGCGGAGGTAGTCAGGGTTTCTTTTCCTTTTGTAATCCCAGGAGGAGACGATCCAGTGCACGGTTTTTTAACTGTCTTACCCTTTCTCTGGAAATATTCAACTGCTCTGCTACATATTCTACACTCGCCGGCGGGTCTTCATCCAATCCGAAACACCAGATGATGATTTTCTGCTCTCTCTCATCCAGATTCTGAACGGCCCGATTAACATTCTGCTGACGCAGTTTCCGATCCACGGCCTCTTCGGGCGTCTCGCTTTTCTGGTCGGAAAGCAGATCAGCCATCTCTTTGGCATTATCCGTTTCTTTGGTGTGGAGAGGGGCCTGTAGCGATATTTTCTGCTGAGTCATTTTCTTAAGAGCGCGCACTTTTGAGGCGGAGATATTGATTTGTTCAGCCACTTGTTCAGCCGTGGGCTCCGTTCCGTTCTGTTGAAGCAGTTTTTCTTCTGTCTTCCGGATCCGTCGCAGATTTTCGACAGTGGACTCGGGGATACGTATTGTTCGTCCCTGGGCGGTAAGCGCTTTTGTTATACCCTGCCGGATCCAGTAGGTTGCATAGGTGCTGAAGCGGTAATTCCGCGAAGGATCGAATCGTTCAGCAGCCTGGACAAGTCCTATGTTTCCCTCCTGTATCAGATCCAGGAAAGAGAGGCCTGAGCCCACGTAACTGCGGGCGATGCTTACCACCAGCCGCAGGTTTGCTTCAACCAGCACTTCTCGAGCTTCCCGTTCACGTTTCTCTGCGTGGTCCAGTTCTTCTACAAGCTTACTGAACTCTTCAAAGGTTAAAGCCAATTCTCGACTGATCGCATCCGTATCCCTGCGCGGCGGACAGTAAGTCGATTGCTCCGCGTCAGTGGTGGACGGCGTTTTGTACTGCCGGATTTTTTCGCCGCATTCTTCAAAAAATTTCTGCTGCAACGGCAGTGCGAGGAGGCAATCAGCCGCGCTATTTCTCAACAGACGACGTGCATCGGCGGCAGCGTTTGTACGGATGGAGAGGTTGTCGCGTATACCCGTTTCCAACTGACTGAGCGCTTCAATGGCAGCTTCGATCCGAGCCAATATGTCCCTTCTGTGGTTATTGTCCCGGTCGTCGATATATTGTCGCCATTCCTGGCAGTTCTCGATATCAGCGATTTTTTTCAGCAAAGATTGTGCGGGAGGTACTACGTGGGCTACAAGTTTACGCTTTTGCTGACGTGCCTTACGGAGGGCAGAAGCGTAATACTGCTCCTCTTCCGAGGTAAGATTCCGGAACGAGCCCACGTCACGCAGATATCGATGAACGGAGGTATCTTTTAACTGCTCTTTTCCGCGTGACGTCTGGGTGTCTGTGGTCTTGTTTGAATGTTCGGACTTTGTCGCCATAAATCAGCCTATATCCTGAATCGGGTGCACTCACCCTTTTCAAGATAATTTAAACCCCAATATTCGCATTATCAATCGCAGTCTTTCATCCACGTAATTATAGGCGGATGGTGCTCTGCTGTTTGTTATGAAAAGTTATAGTAACTGCTCGCGCCTGAAGATGTAAATGTGTGAATTTGTATCCATACGTAAATTAGAAATTAGGACGATAATTGCCGTTATGAGCCGATTCGATGATGTGTGCCGTGGGACGGAAGACAGTTTCGGTGTGTCGCCGGAAGTGGTGGCGAGCGCGCCCGGACGACTGGAAATATTGGGAAACCATACCGACTACAATGAGGGGGTGGTCCTGAGTACGGCGGTGGATTGCCGAACCTATTTTGCCGTGGCACGAAACCGCGAGGATATGAAATGCAGAGTGAAGGAACTCTCTCAGGGACAGAGCCGATGTTTCGGACTGGATATTGCGCAGGAGGAGCTACCGCATTCGGATTGGGGGAACTACGTAAAGGGGGTTGTTGCCTGTCTTCAGCAACGGGGTGTAAATGTCCCCGCTTTTCAGGGGTGTATACTTGGCGATGTACCGTTGTCCGCCGGCATGAGCAGTTCGGCGGCGCTTGAGATGTCTCTGGTCTACGGCCTGTTGTGCTTAAGCGGGGAATCATTGGAGTGGCAGGAGATCGCCCGGGTAGGTCAGCAGGCTGAAAATGACTACGTGGGCGCTCAGACCGGTTTGCTTGATCAATACAGTTCGATCAACGGGGTGGCCAACAATTTTGTTTTCTGCGATTTTCGGAGTTATGAAGTGAAGACAGTTCCTGTTCCTGAGGGGGTCGCGTTGGTGGTGGCGAATAGTAAAGTCAAACATTCTTTGACAGACGAATACAATGAACGGAGAAAGGATTGTGAGGCGGCGGTCTCCTTCCTGCAGAGCCATGGAGAGAATGTAGACAGTCTGCGCGACGTGGACCGTAAGCTTCTGGGAAAGTATAAAGAGCAGATGGAACCGCTTCCGTACCATCGGGCTTTGCATGTTACCGGAGAAAACGAACGAGTGAAAGAGGCTTTGACGCTTCTTGAACGGGAGGATTTAGAGGGATTCGGGAAGCTCCTCAACGCTTCACATGAGAGCTCACGGATAAATTTTCAGAACAGCACCCCTGAACTGGATATTCTTGTGGCATTGAGTCAGGAGTATAACGGCGTTTACGGAGCAAGGTTGAGCGGGGGTGGCTTCGGCGGTATAACAGTGCACGCGGTACCTGACACGGTAACTTCTGCGTATAGTGAATATCTGCGTGCCGAATATAAGAAACAGACAGGTGTGGATCCGGACATTATCACCTGTCACAGCGGCGACGGTGCATCTGCTGAACGGATTAAGGCCGCGGGTGCCCTCAGCTGAGCCTCTGAAAGGAAACAGGGAAAGACTATGTTTGATCGATTATCAGACAGACTGCAATCGGCGTTTAAGAATCTCTCCGGTAAAGGGACATTGACGGAGAGTAATGTAAAGGAAGCCATGCAGGAAGTTCGGCGAGCTCTCCTGGAAGCCGATGTCAATTACGAGGTGGCGAAAAATTTCGTCAAAAAAGTTGAAGAAGATTGCTTGGGCGAGGAAGTGGCGAGAAATGTTTCGCCTGGTCAGCAGGCGATTAAAGTGGTGAACGATCGGCTGACGGAGCTTTTGGTTGGTTGTCGTGTCATAGCTATACGATCATTGTCGCCGTCGAGGCGATGCTCCCGAAGCGTTCGGCGACCTC
>CAJXKU010000346.1 GCA_913055945.1 uncultured Lentisphaerota bacterium
CGGACGAGGACGTCCGTCCCCATACAATGGTACCGCTCAGGCGTTCTGATTGTCGTCAAAACCGCAGTACGTGCTTGCGTTCTGATCCACCTGGACCGCTTCACCGTCCGGCAGATGTTCAACCGGCGCCCCAACGCGGCGCCGCTATGTACCCCCCGTACCCTGAGACGGAGTATGATGAATTAAAGGCCGAAGGGCCTTTATCAGCGTAACTCAAGGTTATTGCCTTGGGTGAATAGGGACGAAACCAAGTCTCACCCCAGTGCGGCCGCCGTCTCGGGCCAGGCATTTAAACCAGGTGTTTTCACATGTACCAAGCGTCGCCGGTTTATACATCGGCGTTGGCAGGCATCAACCCCAGCGACTTGTAGATTTCCAGCGTGGCCATGGACTGATTCAGGGTGTACAGGTGAATACCGCTGACGCCGCTGTCAATCAGATCGCGCACCTGCTCCGTGGCCCAGTGGACGCCCACATTGGCCACTTCATCCTCCGTTTCGGCACGCTCGAGCGCCTTCAGCAGTTGTCCCGGAAAGCGACTACCCAGCGCCAATTCCGCCATCTTGTCCATGCCTTTGCGCGAAATGATCGGCATGATGCCCACGCTGATCGGCACATCGATACCGGAGATTTCGCACCGCTCGCAGAAATCGTAGATATCTGAATTACTGAAACAGAGTTGGGTGCAGACATAGTTCGCGCCGGCATCGACTTTTGCTTTGAGATTCTCCATCTCCTGTACTCGGTTCGGTGTCTCGTAATGGCCTTCCGGATAACCGGCGACCCCGATGCCCATGTCAGGGAAATGTTCTCTTAAGTACGCCACCAGTTCCGTAGCATTGGCGAAACCGCCCTCCGGCTGAACAAATTCTTCCTGATCCGGCGGCGGATCGCCCCGAAGGGCCAGAATATTCTCAATGCCGCTCTCGTAATAGTCCGCCACCAACTCGTGAACCTGTTCCTTGGTGGAACCTACACACGTAAGATGTGGAACTACTGTCACCTGTCTCTCATTGTGGATTTTATCCACCAGGTTCCGCGTCCGCTCACGTGTCGTCCCCCCGGCGCCGTAGGTAACGCTTACAAAGCCCGGATTCAGAGGAATCAGCTTGTCCAGCGTCTCACTAAGTGCCTCCTCGCCTTTCTCGGTCTTGGCCGGAAAAAACTCAAAAGACAACGTGGGCCGATTCTGTTCAAAAATGTCTTTAACATGCATAAACGTAGTTCTCTCCTCATTTCATTTCTGCTTAAACAACTGAGTCACATACACTCGACTCGTCGCGGGAAGTGCTCTGCAGGGGACAAAGCTCTGCTTTGCCACAGACAATAATAAAACACCTCACCGCCGATTTTCAAGCACCCATATAACATCTCGGCGTTTCTAAAGATCCGGCGTGTCGCGTGGGTGTCGGTCCGCAGAATGCACGAAGAAACCTCGCACCGGTCGGAAGGACCGACTCGTCCTTCCTTTACGATTTCCACCAAGTGCTCGTAAAGCATAAGACAGCATGGCCCGGCGATTCCCGCTGGCGGGAACCGGACACTGCCGCTCAGCCCCGCGCCGTCGTAGCATCCATCCCGTACGAACAACTGCGTTGAGCAATACAGTTCAAATCAAAGGATTTTCTTCGGCGAAAGCGTGGCGCCCCAGCCTGAAAGGCTAAGTCATCATAGCGTAGGGCGTAAGCCTGCGACTGGGGTTTGGACATTTTTAAGTGGTATTAAGAAGCCGCAGCTAGGCTGCGCGGAGTAAAATTCGGGTTAAATCGGCTTCAAAATTGACAGTTTCCCATGTTTGCCGGTCCGTTTGCGCTTCTTCTCTGATTTTCGCAAGCAGATCCAGGCACGAGGGACGTTGCCTCTGTCCATTCTGCCATTTCGGCGGCTGAAGGTAGTGCTGAGTTCGCACCGGTCCATAGGCTTTCAGGGCAGCCAGCAGCAGAAATGAATAAGTTGCCACCATAAAAGCTGGAAGTCGGTCAACCGAAGCATCGTTCCATACCTGCGCGTCTGTCAGGCCGAAGTGCTGTTTTTCCTCCCTGTGGTTGACTTCGATCTGCCATCGGTCGAAATAACACTGCAGGACGGTATCGACCGAAAGCGTATGATCAGTGACAAGCAGGTAGCCCGGCTGTCGGTAATATTTGGGCATTGAAGGCGAAAGTCTGTAGCCAGTAGGTGCCAACACGAATAACCGCAGGGGCCTTCGTTTAGCTCCGCCCTGCGAGCGGAGATCGGTCAGTTCCTTATATCTGATCGTCCTGCGGTCTCCTCCGAACCAGATGGTGGTTTGGCTCCACGGTATGCTGTCGTCCTTCCGGATTTGTTCAGGAGTGAATTTGCGGTCACTGTAGACCTTCCTGGGACGCGATGGGTCGTGGGCAGGCCGGCACAGCCGGGCATCTTTTCTGGTGCGCACGATCAGTTCAATGCGCTCAAGCTCACTCTGGAACATGGTTTTGTTGCAGAAGCCGCCGTCCAGACTGACCACGATCTTCTGATGACTCGCGCCGGCCTGATCGTACATAAAGCGTAGCGTTTGAAGTTGGTCTATGGTTCTGATACACATATTGTTCTGCTGCTTTGCCCGCTTGTATTCATCCCATTGTTCAGCCGGGGCGTTGCGTCGAGGTTTAGCGGGAAGATCAACCGGTTCAAAAGATACCGGCACGCCTCGGGCCGAAACGGCGGCGATGCGATGCAGCGGCAGCAGCGCGGAGAACTGAACCCAGCGGATTCCTTTGACAAAATTCACATGGAACGGCGGCGACATCGGGTCTCTTGTCCAGCGGCTTCGCTTCACTCTGCGTCCGCCGCGGCGTGTGCGCGTCTCATCACCGCCCAGAAGAACCGGGCCGTCGCCGAAATATTTAAGACTCTCGCGTACAACGGGCTGATATAATTTCCAGGCTTTCCACTTTGATCGGGAGAACAGCTTGTAATCCGCACTCCAGTCCTGCTGGTCGCGTCCCTGTACAGTCAGAAGCCGGGTTAGCCATTTGCGGCCTACACACAGCACAGCGGAAAGCATTAAGTTTTTCGCCCGTCGCAGCGTTCGCTGTTGCGCAAAGACATCGCTGAGCTCTTCGCAGAACTGTACAAATGCACTGGTCAGTGTCATACTCAATCACTCCTTTTGTGCGTTTTCTGTCAACACGCCTCGGAAATCCCGGCGCAGGGGACGAACAAATATGGATTTTTCCGGTACACGGATATTGGTGTGAACATCGTTACGAGTACGTCCGGTGGTATTGCCCAGCCGCAGCCAGTTAGCCGCTTTGTAGCAGGTGCCTCGGAAACGGTCGTTCTGCACGAATGTCTCCAGCATGACAACCTCGTGACCGTACTTGGTGCACCAGTCTTCTGTGATACGGCGGCAGGCCTGACTGAGCATGTGGCTGGCCAGATGTGG
>CAJXKU010000347.1 GCA_913055945.1 uncultured Lentisphaerota bacterium
CCCTGTCAAAGCGGGATCCATGGGGATATGGACGTACATGAATTCCATGATGGTGGCCCGGGTAAAGGTGGCGGCCGAACACATCGAACCGGAACGCTACGAACTGCCCCCTCCCGCCTCCGCCGAACCTTCGGTTGAATCTCAGCGTGATTCTTCTGATGAAGAAACGTCCGCTGACGGAGACCCCCTCAACGTTATGACACCTGCTTACTGGCAGGCAGACAGCCCTGTCGCACAAGGGAAACTCCTTTGGGACCGAACCGACAAAGGGGATCGTTTCTTCCGCTTTCGAAACTATCTGGGAAGCGGCAGCACCTACACTGCGGCACAACTTCCCGCGCATCGCTACAGTAAAATTGCCGGATGGCGCTTTTATGTGAAGCGCACAAACCGGGCCAGATTTAATTTCCACTATGCTATAGGCGTAAAAGAGCAGGATGACAAATTTGAAGAGAAAAAAGCATTCTACCATCAGATCTCCGGCAACGGTTTTAGCAAAGGAGAATATAAAAAAGCCGGCAAAAGCAGCGTCTCCGGTGTCGATCGTACCGGCCCCGACTGGTACAAACAAGGCGAGTGGCATAAAGTTACTGTGTGGCTGCCGGCCGGAGAAAAATTAGGGTCATTGAAAAATGCCGATGATTTGTACGTAAAACCGAAAGGCTTCGGCAACCTTCAGCCCAGTTACACAGCACAAGGTCTGAATGGAAACGGCCCCGGTCAAGGCTATGCAATTAAAAACTTCCATAAAATTCTTTATTCAGCGCCGAAAAACCTGACCAATAAGAACACCGAAGCGATCGACCTACCGGACACTCTCGAACTGCAGGCTCAATGGAAAGACAGCCCTCCTCCCACCGCAATACAGATCCTGAACAAAGTCGACTATCCGGACCGCCGCTTTTTGGAAGCCAATGTTTCAGCAAACGGTATCCGGCTGCCCGAGCTGGCACATTCCCCGACATCCCGCTCATTTGTTCTACCACGTAACAGCAAACTGACCAGGCAAAATTCAGAAAAGCTCCGTATAAACATCGATACGGACGCTGCGCCGGATGAACTCTCTCTGCAATGGTCGAAACGAAAGAAGAATACACCACCGGTACTCTTAGATCTCCAGGGCATCACCGCCCTTTTTACATCGTTTGAAAAACAGAAGATTCCCTCACAATTACAGTTCCGCCCTCGAATGATGAGTCTGGATTACGGCGAGCTGCGCGAATCCCGTTATCTGAACATCAACAATATGGGAAGAAAGCGACGATTGCGAACGGCATTCAACGGCAGTTGGCATATCCCCCGGTTCCCTGCGCTTTTCTTCCGTTACAGAGGCGGCCCGATGACTCGAGTATCCATAGGCCTGAACAATCACTACCAGATGGCCTTCTCCGAAGATTTCGATCACGCCGTAACTGCTCGTTTCGCACCTGAGCCTGCACTCGACGAGCAGTGGCATCAATGGTTCGGGGTTGGCCGCCTGCCGGGAGGAAGGCGCCCCCTGACCCAGCCGATCAGAAACCTTTCTCAGCTCATGTTCAAGTCGTACGCCCGTCGGGATCAGACTGGACTGTACTCGTCGCTGAGTTTGGACAACCTTGCTGTGGGACCTGCCGTGAATAGTAAAGACCAGCTCGCGTGCCTTCCACATTACTTCGATCACGACGGTGTTTCCCATATTGAATGGAGCATTACAACGAAAGCAAAGCCGTACCAGAACCTGTCAGCGTCACATCGCAAGGAGCTCCAATGGCAGAAGGTAGACCCCGGCGATAAAATCACCCCACAGATACAGCACCTCAAAGACGGACTTCATTTCCTCCTGTTGCGGGCCACAGATCGCAAAGGAACTTCTTCGAATATCACGAATGTGCCATTGCTTCTGGATAGAGAAACGCCGGACATCTCTCATGAATTCGTTTCTTCCGACAAACGGAATACCAACGGAACAATGCTCCGGGTGACAGTGAACACCGGCAGAGGGGCCCCTCTTGACCTTTCACGAATGAAGTTTAACTGGGACGGTGAACCGGTACAAACAGCCCCCACCCTGTCTTCAGTTGAGCACAAACCGGACAGGGATATCCTATGGCTGAATTACCCGCATATCTTTCATCGTCAATTGAACAGAACGAAAGATGGCGAGAAACACCGCATCGGTGTACGATCCCTCGGCGATGGTGCCGGTAATACCACCGACTTCCAAACGACCTATGAAGTCAATCACGCCGATGATGATACAGCTCCGACTGTTCTCGCCGCCGACTATCCCGACAACGTCCTGTGGCATCTTTCCCTGAAACCTCCTCGCAACTCGGGAGGCGGCTTCGCAGCAAGACACACGAACCGAGATATCAATTCGCGTTTTATGCGGTTCACCACGCGCAAAAAGAAAAAAGGCAAAGCATTCCATAAGTTCCGCGATAAGAAATGGAAAGTGACCAAACACCCCTGGTTCGCTTTTCATATCCGCCGGCCTGAACAGCACGAAGATACAAAAATCAGCCTGGACGTTGTGTGTAATAAAGGTCGCCGCCTCCAGATCAGCCTCACTCCCGGAAAAGACAACAAATCCAAACTCTCGAACCCGATTCAATGGTCTACCGATCAAGAGAATGATTCCGCCCGCTGGCACCGCAGAATCGTGAATCTCAACAAACTCCTTACGCGTCAAATACGAAGAGAAGTCGCGAATCAGGATAATGACATGTCCGACCAGCAAATAAAACAGAAAGTGGAGCATAAACTGGAAAACCTGCATATAAAACGGTTGACGATCCACCTGCGCAATACATCCACCGATTTTCCCGTGGATCTTCGAAGCCTTTTTGTCCTGGGACCATGGTCATTGAATGAAAACAGCAAAGTCAAACTTAACGGATTCGATGCCAGTGGCCTTGAAGGAATACGGCTCCAAGCGGACCAGGAAAAAAAATCGTTATCAAATCTCAGAATCAATGTTCAGAACTTCCTTCAGAGCGACATATCTTCAAACTGGTTATCTGCAAAGCTTGTCGACAAAGCCGGAAACCGTTCAGCACAGACCTTTATTCCCCTGCAACCCTCCTCGTCGGAAGAATAATCCTCCTCGGTTAAAACGCTCGTCAAGCATTGATCTGACGCCGCCGAAAGGGTGCACCGCGCCATACGACATCGCAGGGGCCGAACGTATCTTCCAGAGAAGATGCGTGATAGAGCCGGAGGCTCTGTGGGCGTGCGCTGCGGTTTCTGCAGCGCTTTGGAACTGTATTCAGGAATTGCATTCAGCGACTCAAACTCCGTTTAGGCATAACATCCAGCGTCTCGTCAACATCCAGGGTGTATTTGTCACGCTGGACGCAGTCCCTCGTATGAGACTCGCCGGGTAAAGATCCGGCTGAAGCCGGAACTACAAGCAATTGCC
>CAJXKU010000348.1 GCA_913055945.1 uncultured Lentisphaerota bacterium
TCGTCTCATGAAGCCGTTCAAGAAGTCCTTTGCGCAGCACAGCGAATACGAAGTGACTTATCGAGGGCTGATCGATAGAGGACGCCCCTGGGGAAGTATCACCAATCGAACCAGCGGGGGTGGTAACCACGTAATTCTTACAACCCGTGAAGATTGGAACTACAGGGCCGACGAAGAAGACAGGGAAGCGTTGCGTTATGTGCCTTTCGCACAGCAGCTCGTTCACCGACTCGGCAAAGAAGTCGGAAGTATCGAATACGGTCTTGTGATTCCCAAAGAGAATCCCGCAGATTCAGTCACTGCATTTGTGGATTTTGCTGTGGGTGATAAAGGCCAGGCAGTTTTGGCGGAGCCCGATCCTTATTACTATGTACCGCTTGATCGGGAAGTCGTAGAGTTTGAGCAGCCCGAATGGTTCAACACGACCGACCCGGGAGATGAACCCCAGGTGAACAGGATGTGGCACGGCGTCGCTCAGATCCGGGGACCGGACCACTACACGACGGTGCTGGGGGAACTTAAAATGATCTGGATGACGGGATTTAATCAGGCCACAGGCTGCAGCCTCCCCACCGGCAAAAAGCCCAGGACATTGGAGAATCAGGCACCGTTACTGGAATGGGCTGATGATCATAATTTCATCCTGGCAACCACCCTGGTAGGGGGATCCGGGCAGGACTTCGTTGACAGTGTCGCGAAAGAAGGGCAACATCCCAATGTAATGGGCACGTATGTCCAGAACGAAGATTTCCTCGTCTATCCCGCCAGTCATCTGTATAATCAGTACCGGAAACAGAAAAAAGGCGAGAAGGAAGAGGAACCGGACTGGTATCAGACAGCCAAAAAACAATTCCCCCAATGGCTTCGTCGCAAGCACGGCGACCTGGACACATTGAACCGCCGGTGGGATACCTCCTACGATTCATGGGACGAGATTGGACTGCCGGAGCTGCCCCTGGACTGGATAGAAAAAGCGGGCGATTTCAAAAAAGGTAGCAAGAGCCCCGGCCGTTTGACCTTCGCTCTGTTCGATCAACCCATGACCTATCATGCGCTGGCGGAATTTCCGAAAGTCCTCGATTACCAAAGATGTATGCGGGAGGTTTGGGCAAGGAAATATAAATCCATATCCGGCACCCACGGATACAATCAGAACTGGAGCGAAGATTTCACGAATCACGCGAAAAAGCTCAAACCCCACACGGGACCTGGTAAGTATTTCTACACAACGAAAACCTACCTGAATTCATTCCTCTTCCGCGAAGTGGAAGAATTCAGCGCGGCCGGCTTCACCTACTCACCGATTGCCTTCCCGCCTCAACACACACAAATGCCCGTTGATACCCTCCAGATCGCGCAAGGCAAACCCTTGTGGAACCCTGAGCACCACCTGTACAATCAGGGCACAACGCGGCCGGGGATGATTTCCTATGATCTGATTCACAATTATCTTATGGGCATGTACAAAAGCAGTATTTACAATCGACAGATGACCTTCATGTCGGGTCGACCGGACAAGAGGGGGCAATTTCATACCGCCGAACGCGGTCCGCACTACCGGGAAGAAGTGAAAGCACGCGTCAAGATCCGGCGACATTCGGACGTCTTTCACGCCTTTCTCGATGCGCGTGCTGATGCAGACATCGCAGTGCTGCTTACGGAAGGTAACCGTGGTTGGAACACCTCTTCGGACAACAACCCTGACCGTGCGGAAATGGGCGGAGCGATTAAGGCCTACGCTTATGTGGGGGCCCTGGGCAAACACTGGAAGTACGTAATAAACGAGGATGTCTCAGCCTCTCACTGCACCGGAACCTTGATTGTGGATGCGCCGTGGTTGACCGCGGAAACCGCGAAGAGGATCAACAACCTGCCGGACGACCGGCGTGTCATTGCCATTGGCCAGCTTCCAACAAAGAATGAGTACGGTGAAGCCCTCCCCGAAAAGATAGTTAAACCTCTCAAAAAGCGAACAGAAGTCATCGACGGCTGGGGAAAACTACACAACACTGTTGGACGTGCAGAGGGGCTCTCAGGGCCTTATACCACCGTCTCAAAGGGAAGTTTCTGGTTCTGGGGACCGACGGCAGGCAGGAGAAACTACAGTGCACCCGTACCCAAGCTGGAAATTCGCCGCGTGCGGCATGACGGAAAATTATACGTAGCGGTGACGAACCACGCGGCGAAATATGCCCCAGGCACGGATGTAGTCGCCAAACTCCCCTGGGCCGCCGGTGCTGAAGTACGCGAACTGACCGCGAAAGACACTGAACCCCGCGTTTACCCAGAGGGAGAATATCTGCACTTTCCACCGTATTCGGTGCGCATTTTTGAAATCAATAAAACCAAATTTTTCAGCTTTGATGGTCTCGACGAAATGGCGAGTGAAGGAACCGGAAATCATCCGGCGAACGTGGAAAATGTAAACCTGGGAGGCGTCGGAAAAAACGAAGACAAAAAGAATCTTTTTTCCCGAAACGGGGACGAATACAAAGAAGCGGCCCCCTACGCCTGGAGTATATGGAAGGTGGAGGCGCCAAAGGGGAAACGACTGAAAGCAGTGACCGCCCGCGCTCGTTTCCGAGGGATGAATCGATTGGACAGTGTCAAAGAAAAAGGTAAAGGTCCTTATGTCTTTATGCAATGGTCGACGGATGGCGAAGAATGGCACGACTTCGTACCCTTGAAGGTTTCAGGTGGTTACGAAGGGGGCGAATTTATCTATGATTCCGGCGTAAGCTGGCAGCGGAACAGTAACCGCCCCCGTTTAGAGGGGACGGTCCGCGGGGTAGACGCAAAAACTGTGTATCTCCGGGTCGCCGCCGACGGCGGTGGACGAGTCCAGTGGCAGGCCTGGTCAGCGACGGGGCAATTCAAGTCGGTTGAACAATAGTCGATTCGCGCATACTTAGGGAACTTCAGGCGCCGGTGTGTCGTGGTGACGTGGAGCAGTCCGGGAGGGATTAGCGATCCCGAGCACCCCGATAGGCGCATTTTTCCTTTTTCGGTTGCGTGTGGGAGGGTATGTATGTATTTCAACCAAAGGAGGGAGTCATGGGGCAAGTATTATCTGAAACGTACCTGCATGCGATGGATGCCTACTGGCGCGCCGCGAATTACCTCTCTGTCGGGCAGATCTATCTGTACGACAATCCGCTGTTGCAACAACCCCTTGCGGCAGAACATGTCAAACCCAGACTCCTTGGGCACTGGGGGACTTCGCCGGGATTAAACTTCGTGTACGTGCATTTAAACCGGCTTATTAAAGAACATGATCTGAATATGATCTACGTAACCGGCCCGGGTCACGGCGGGCCTGCCATTGTTGCAAACACCTACTTAGAAGGCACATACAGCGAGTTAAACCCTG
>CAJXKU010000349.1 GCA_913055945.1 uncultured Lentisphaerota bacterium
TACGAGCCTGACCGCCGGCCAAAGTCCTGACACCCCAAACAAGAGACTAATCGGGGGTTTGACTGTAACGAATCGCTTAACGCAGTTAGTCTCATACGAGCCATTGCATGGAACCTGACAAATACATCCTGGATGTTGGACGACCTGTTAAACGTTGGGACTGCGTCCAGCGTGATGAAAACATCCTATATGATAACGACATGGTAAACGCCGTTTGTTGAATGGACAATGCATTTGATTTCAGCTGGCCTCGTGTGAAGCCGTCATCGTTCTCGGAGTTACCCCATAATCAGGCGTTTTTTTATTTGAACCCGCCTGGATGTGACGGGGGTTATGGGCGGTTTGGGTTGCATGTGAAGGTAAAAAAGGTATAATGCCGGAATGTGGGAAGGGAAATTAATTTCTCAGGACAGGAACACAAAAACGATAAGGAAAGAAGATGAAGAAGGTACTATCTGTGACAACAGTGGTGGCTGCGGTGGTGACCACGGGAATTTTCGGGACGGCGTACGGAAAAGAGATGGTCCTGACGACCGGGGCGGAAGATACTTTTCTGCGGACGGAATTGGGCGAAAATGGTGAGCCCTTGAATGACAGCGAGATTGCGCAGAAAAATTTCTCGCAGGCCGGCCGAGCAAGACTGGGTTATCGAGGAGGCAAAGAAACGCGGTTGTTGCTGCGATTCGATGTGGAACCTTTGAACAATTTTGAATGGAAGAATGTAGAAAAAGTGCAGGTCAGCGTGCCGACGTTGTACCCTGCGGGAGACGATGCCGAAATACGTTTGTATGCGGTATCTGAGGAAGATGGAGACTGGAAGACCGGAGAAGCAACCTGGAGCGCAAAGAGCGAGAATGAAGAGTGGGGCGGCGGCCCCGGAGGAGGAGAGCCGGGCGAAGGTACATACGGCAAAAAAATTCTGGCCACGGCGAATGCGAAGCACAACGAGGAAGTTGTATTCAGTATTCCTCCCAGGATTCTTGGCCGGTGGCTGCAGTCCAGTTCCCCGGAAGGTAATCCGGGATTGATGTTGACCATGAAAAAGGGAACCTCCACGAACATGGATACGAGCAATCATCCGGCGAACAATCCCCAGCTGAAAATCGTAGGCGAGTGGGAAGTGCCCGAGGAGTTTTATCGCAGCCTTTCGGGCACGATCCGGATGCTCGGGGGGCAGAGCGTGCAGAGGCGTCTGTTTGAAAAATACCTAAGTTCAACGCTCGAGGACTACAACCCGGATCTGGAGAAAAAGCCCATCAGCGATATCAGCAACCGATGGAGCAAAATGCAGAGCAGGGGTGGAGGTGCCTTTAAGTTCGTAAGGCAAGGGAAGTATGATCTGACGTTGGTATCGCGCCTGGACTGGGATTGGCGGGTCAGTGATGAAGTTAAGGATGATATGCGCTACGTTCCCGTGGCCAAGCAGGGGGTGTACCGTAAAGACAGACTTGTGGGGGGAGTTGAGTATGGTGTAGCTGTCCGCAAGAAGGGGTGGAACCCCCGCGTGGAAGCATTTATGCAATTCTGTAAGAGCGACCTGGTCCAGCAGAAACTCGCCGAGGAAAACGTATACCACTATATGCCGGCAGATGCGGAGCTTCCGGCGTTTGAACGGGAAGAGTGGGAAGACCCGGAGCCGTGGGACGGCCCGAGCCCACTGATGGTCCATGGCGTGGATATCCATCATAATGGCTGGACGACCGCCTGGATTGCGCAGCTTGCCAGGGCGCAGATGAAAGGCTATAACTCTGCTTTGAGCGGAGGTACCGAGCGGATATTGGAATGGGCCGATCAGAATGGTTTCCTGATCTCCGGTGGCGTTGAGGGGAATGCGGAACTGTATGCGAAGCATGATTCCCCCTGGGCATCGTTCCTGGAGAACGAGGACAGTTCTGGCCACTGGGTTAGAATGATGTATGAAGGCTTTACGGAGAGGCATGAGAACAAATGGCCCGATCGGGTTAGAGATTTTCGTGAGGCGCGGGACGGCGGATTCAGCGACTGGGCCAGGAAGAAGCATGGTAGTCTCGAGAAACTTAACAGCCGGTGGAATACCGACTACGAGAGCTGGGATGAGATCAGCCTGCCGGATCTCCGGCTGGATGAGGTGGTGGAGCTTTACGATGGGATACTGGATCTGGACAGGAGTGAACAATGGCAAAGGGGCATCCGTTTGGGGTGGCGTGGTACACGCCATACGTACAGCACGGGCAAATACCCGGAAATTCTGGATTTTATGCGATACATGCAGAAGGTATGGGCTAAAAACTACGATGAACGCATAGAGAAATTGCGGGAACATTTGGGCGACGATTACTTATATTCGACCAAGTCCAAACCCGATCCGTATGAGCACCGCGCCTCGGATCAGTTCAACCAGGGCAGCTTCGATTATGGCCCAGGAAAACAACACCCTCATACGACCCAGGAATTCATTGATGGTGTTCAGATCCCCCTGGGGTGGCCCGTGTGGGACAGTGAGGATCACAAGTATAACCACAACAAGTCCACACCGCGGCGCGTGCGCGTAGACGTTTTCAGCGAGTACCTTATGGGTCAGTTCCAATCGACCAGTTATGACTGGGGGAAGAATAATCGCCCCGGCGCCCGCGCACGCTATAAGGCGGCCATGCGGACGCGACGGCAGATTCGCAGGAACGAGGATATCTTCCGCGCGTTCTACGAGGCGCGTAAAAACGCGGATCTGGCGGTGTTCATGAATGAAGGCAATCGCGCTTTTAATGTCTACGATCCGATGAATGAGCCGTACGAAATGGGAGCTACGGTGAAAGCATTCGGTTATATGGATGCGCTGGGCCGGCCGTGGAAGTATGTGATGGATCTGGATCTGTCCGCCGAGTCTGTGACCGGTACGCTGGTGCTGGATGCGCCGTGGCTGACGGATGAATCTGCGGAAAAGCTGGCGGAGTTGCCGGAGGACCGGCGAATCATTGCCATCGGCGAAGTGCCGAGCACCAACGAGTATGGGGAACCGCTGCCGGAGGACGCCCTGGACGAATTGCAGGATCGGGCGACGGTTATAGCGGATTGGGATGCCCTAAGCAATCAAGTTAAACCGGTGGAAGGCCTGATGGAGCCGTATACGCGCGTCAGCAGTGCCGGATTTCATACATGGCATCGGCATCGCGGAATGCCCCGCTGGACGCATCAGAAGCCCGTTCCCCGGCTTGCTGTCAGGCGCGTGGAGCACGAGGGGAACCTGTACCTTGCGGTGGTGAACTGGAAGGACGAAGCAATTACCGCTCCGATCCCATGGTCGGAAGGCAAAGAGGTCTACAACCTGACCAGC
>CAJXKU010000350.1 GCA_913055945.1 uncultured Lentisphaerota bacterium
AACAAAAGCTGTGTATCCGCCAGTTCGACAATACGTCCGGCGTACATAACGGCGATACGGTCGGTAATATGCTTCACTACGCTGAGATCATGGGCAATGAATATATATGTAAGATCAAATTCTTCCTGCAGGTCCTGAAGGAGATTTATAACTTGAGCCTGCACGGAAACGTCGAGCGCAGAGACAGCCTCATCACAAACCACAAGCGACGGGTTCATGATCAAAGCTCTGGCGATGCCTATACGCTGCCTCTGTCCGCCGGAAAAAGCATGTGGATAGCGAGTACGGTGTTCAGGTTTTAACCCTACTTTCCGCAAAATTGCAGACACACGGTCTTCCAGTTCTTTTCCCTTGGCCATTTTGTGGATAATCAGCGGTTCTCCGACAATATCCCGAACAGTCATGCGCGGGTTAAGGCTGGCAAAGGGATCCTGAAAGATCATCTGCACCTGCCTACGCCACGGTTTGAGTTCTTTAGGGGAGAGCTTGGCAAGATCAACCGATTTTCCATTCGGCTGAAACAACACCTCTCCGGCCGTCGGGTCCAGGGCCCGAAGGATTGTCCTGCCGGTGGTTGTTTTTCCGCAACCGGACTCGCCCACAAGGCCTAACGTTTCGCCGGCCCGCAGCTCAAAATTAATATCGTCCGCTGCTTTTACTTCCCCGATCTTCTTTCTGAAAAAACCTTTGCTGGTTATGGGGAAATACTTGCAAAGACCTTTTACCGAAAGTAACGGTTTAGTCGTATTTTCTATTTCTGATGAATTATTTTTTACTGCTTTCATAATTTCAGATTTCCTTACATCTGTGCAGATTTTGTGATAATGCTAATGCCGTAAACACATTTTTCCTTTTTAGAGGGCGGCTCGAGGGGACTCTCGCCCTCCAGTACCCCCTGCTCGTGAGGACACTCGCCCTCCAGGAACATCTGCATACGCAACGGCTCGAGGGGACTCTCGCCCTCCAGTTATGCCGCATTCTACAGGTCGGAGTTTTCAATTATTCCGCCACTTTTTCTATTTCTTCTTCCCTAATCTCCTTCCATCGCAAACAGGCCGCGCTGTGTTCAGAAGTGACCTCAAAAAGCTGCGGCGGTTCGCCGACGTCGCAACGCCCTTTTTCAGCAAACGGACAGCGCGGATGGAAAGGGCAACCTTCGGGCAGTTCAGTCACCGAAGGCACACTGCCCTTAATCGACGGAAGATGTTTCTTATCTATTGCCAGGCTGGGAAGGGATTTAAGCAGCATCAGGGTGTACGGATGTTTAGGATTTTTCATAATTGTATAGACATCACCGCGTTCCACGATGCGGCCTAAGTACATGACGGCCACATCATCGGCCATCTGCGCCACCACCCCGAGGTCATGAGTGATAAGCAGCGTGGAAGTGCTGAATTCTTTCTGGATGTTTTTAATCAGGTCCATGATCTGGGCCTGAATTGTTACGTCCAGTGCCGTTGTCGGCTCGTCCGCCACCAATATTTCCGGGTTGCAGACCAAGGCCATGGCAATAAGGACGCGCTGTCTCATACCGCCGCTCAACTCAAACGGATACTGATCTATACGGTTTGCCGCCCCTGGTATCCCGACCCTGCCGAGCATCTCTATGGCCTGGCGCCTGGCCTCCTGTTTATTTACGTCCTGATGGAGGAGGATAGCTTCGCACACCTGATTGCCGACGGTATGTATAGGACTGAGAGCGGTCATCGGCTCCTGGAAAATCATGCTTATCTGTCCGCCGCGCAGATGGAAAATACTTTCAGATTTCTCGGGCATAGCAGCTATGTCAACATTGGAGCCGTCCTGCGGATAAAAGTTTATGTGTCCACCCTTGATCTTGCCGGGACTCTGAATCAATTTAAGAATCGAAAAGCTGGTCACCGACTTGCCGCAGCCGGACTCTCCGACAATGGCTGTCGTGCGTCCGCGTCGCATATTGAAGCTGACACCGTCAACTGCACGTACTTCACCGTCTTCGGTATAGAAGTAAACACGCAGGTCATCAACCTCCAGAACGTTCGGGTGCAGATCACTCTTCTGTCCACTATTTTCTGCTCTCTCAACTGTTGCTGTTCCCGGCATTTTATTCCTCTTTATTCATTGCTGATTTTTATTGTTTAAAATTGTCCAGTTCAAGCATCACCCACGAATCAACGATAGGGATCTGCGGCATCGCGCAGTCCGTCACCGAGGAGGTTGAATGCTATAACAGCTATAACCACAAACAGTCCCGGCAGAAGCAGCCACGGGGCCATCTTCACAGTTAAATAATTCTGCGCTTCCTGCAAGAGAACGCCCCAGCTTACAATCGGTGGTCGAAGACCGATCCCCAGAAAGCTCAAAGCTGTTTCACCGAGGATCATTCCCGGAATAGCCAAAGTAGCCGCAGTAATGATGTGACTCATAAAGGACGGGAGCAAATGCCTAAAGATAATCCGTCCCCGACTGGCTCCCAACAGGGCTGCCCCCACAACAAAGTCTTCTTCCCGCAGTGAAAGAAATTTCCCTCTCACCACGCGCGCCAGACCAGTCCAGGCGAGCAGTGAAAGGACAACAGTAATCCCCATATAGACTTTTATCCCCGACCATGTGGCCGGCAGAGCTGCGCTCAACGCCATCCACAGCGGCAGTTGCGGAATGCATCTGAGGATTTCCACCAGCCGTTGGATTATCGTGTCCGCAATTCCCCCGAGATAACCTGAAATACCGCCCAATATAATCCCCAGGACGAAGGTCAAAAACACACCTATTAATCCGATAGTTAAAGAAATTCGTGCCCCGTACATAATTCGGCTGAACACATCCCGCCCCAGTTTATCGGTACCAAAAAGATGTATGTAGCCTTTCTTCCCTTCTACTGCATCTTGTACCGTAAATAAATGTCTTTCCATCGGAATCAGATTCCACAATTTATATGGCTCGCCCTTCGCAAAAAACTGGACCGGATATTTCTCCTCGGGATCATTCTTATATACCCGGCGCCACTCTGCCTTCTCCACCTTGACATCATGCCCATAGACGAAGGGGCGCAGGTGAAAATCACCTTCTTTGTCAAAGAAATGAACACCCTGAGGTGGCCCCTGTATATAGCGTGAATTGCGAGTATTCGGATTGTAGGGCGACACAAACTCACAGAAGGCCGCGATCAAATAAAAGAGGATAAGAACCACGCCTGAAACCATCGCCAATCTGTGACGCTTAAAT
>CAJXKU010000351.1 GCA_913055945.1 uncultured Lentisphaerota bacterium
AGATACAGGAGCGGTCCGTACTTGGCGTTGCCGACGCTGTTTTGGACGACCGAGTTGGGGCCGATCCAGTAGGCCACTTCGTTGCCGACCGATTTGCAGTTTTTCAGCGTCACGTTGCCGGGCCGGACTTCCCACCCGTGCCGCATGTTTTTGGACGTGCAGTTGATGAAGGTCAGGTTTTTCGGGCCGTAGGAGCGGTAGCCGTCTTCGGAGAGTGACTTCACGTAGCCGGGTATGACTTTGCCCTCCGGATGCCGGGTGTTCCACACCGTGTTGAAATCGTGCCTGTACAGGGGGCCGGAGGTCTCCTGCAGCATGTCGGCGGTCGCGCGGACGGCTCCTTCCACGTAGCAGTTCTTGAAAAGGATGTTGTCGTCACCCTGCACGAAAAAGCCGTGTCCGAATGAGCGCATGTAGATCTCGCAGCCGATGATGCGGCATTTGCCGCCGTTGATCAGCATGCCGCTGCGTTTTTCCGGATTTACAATATTGTTGGCCCCTTTGCCGAGCAGGTCCCCGTATCCGTAGGGCCAGGATCCGCGCACGCGCAGTGTCACCCCGCGGATGGTGTTTCCGTCGCCGTTGACCACCATGACGGACCCGCCGTTGGGATGCCGCGGATTCTTCTTGTCCCGGTTTTTGAGGGTCACGCCGATCAGCGTGTTGTTTTTGCCCGGAACGCTCAGCCTGGCGCCGAGCTTCGTGTCGTATTCCAGGGTGACGCCGCTCAGGTCGAAGACGCTGTTGTTGCCCGAGAACGAAAGAACCGGCATTCCGAGGTCCTGCCTCTGCGGCACCTCCCGCAGGTGAATGTAGTCGGTAAACTGATAGACGCCGGGTTCCATGCTGACATGGACACCGCTTTTTCCGGCATAGTTGGAGAGTTCCTCGATACTGGAGATTTCGGTGGGTGTACGCGGGTAGGCGCATACGTCCTTATGGTATTTCCCGATGACATAGTCTTTGTATTCGTCTATCTCTTCGCGAGTTTCGGGGTAGGGATTTTTCGCCTCCTCGTCAACGATTGTCCCACTGATCTCGGAAGCACCAGTGCCGTCAAGGACAGCTGTTCGCATACGCTCGGTGTTTTCCGCCTGCTCCACAGCATCTGTCAGGGCGGAAGCCAGAGGCATATTCGCGCTTTTGAGCTCCGTTTGGCGCAGCATTTCAAGAGCGTCCCGGCGCGCTTCACCGGCGTATTCTCCGTCCTTCAGTATTTCCAGCAGGTGAGAGGCGAGTTCTTTTGACGCAAAAGTTGAGGGCCGGGAGAATTCCCGGTAGAACGCTGAGGTCAGTAAAACTGCCGTACGGGTTGCCTCTTCATCTTCGGACGCCTGGAGGAGCTCCAGCAATGCAGGGGCTACGTCTTTCGCGGCGACATCCAGTTCTTTCAGAGTAGAAATCGCTTCGACCCGAATTGCCTCCAGCTCTTCGTTATTTGCCATTATCTGCAATAATCCGGCCTGCACTACTTCTGTCACTGTTTCGATTGCACCGAGAGAGCGTAACGCCATCAAGCGGACCTCCTCAGCCTGTTCAGTGTTCTTCGCCACTTCCAGCAGCACAGATGCCCTGTCTTCAGCGGCGGTATTTAATTCGCCTAAAACTTTTACCGCGTTCCTGCGGGCAAGTTTGCAAGTGCTCCCCCTCGCTGTTTCGGAAAGTAAGGTTAAAACCTCAGCGGTGGGACGGGTCCGCAATCGCCAGGGTATTATGGCCGGCCGCCAAGTCGCACTGACCAGTCTGCCGTGGTTCCCCTTTCCCGACTTGTCAGACACACGGTCGCCCTTACCTTCGTTCATTGGCCAATAGCCGAGAAGACCTTTCGCGTCAGGGCGGACACGCCGATGCATAGTTTCCTGAATCTCGGTTTGCGTTCGATTGTGGTCCCACAATCTGAGTTCCGCAATTTTCCCGTTAAAGCCCTTCGTGCCAACACTGCCGCTTACGTTCGAGAAGGCAAATTCTGAAGGAACGCCGCTGGGCCAGCCTAAATACGTGGACTTCAGTTTCTTCGTGACCTCGCTGCCGTCGATATAAAACTTGATACTATCTCCCGCTTTTACCGTGACGGCCAAATGATGCCAGTTCCATAGGTCTATTATGGATGTCAGCGAATTTCCCGTAATTCTACTTTTGCGCTGACCGCCCGTTGTAATTTCTAAGCCGACAGCATCCATATGGCCTTCGCCCATTTGCCACAAGCGAATATAGTTGTCTCCGTTTTCTTTCAATTCAACAATGCATCTAGGATACCAGCCTCCGCGCGGATGGCTCTTTATCAGTATCCACGCCTCGATGGTAAACTCATTTTTAAGCGTAACGTTGTTCAGCTTCCCCAAATCAACGGCTTCTTTCTGCCCCGGAGAATAGAGAACTGCATTTTCCGAAGACGACTGAGCTGTCGCTACTGAAATGCTTCCTAAAACCGTAACGGCTAATATCGCTGCCTGCCATAATTGTCGATGTAACATTTACCTGTCCTCCTTCATTTTAAAGATTTTTGGTGGCGTCCCACGTTGGAGACCGGGCCACACGAACTCACTTCCGTGCTTGAAATTGGAACATCCTTCTTTCCACTCAACTCATATACCATGTACTTTACAAGGTTAAAAATGTTGTGCCACCCGCTTCGATAAAAAAATGTGTTTTACATTTGTCTTGCCATCCTTTTAATAGCGGATACATAAAAGTTTTGCAAAGAACCTTATTTGGTTGTTGGCGCTTTAGCTTCAAAATAAATTGTTTCAGGTGTATTGACAGGTGTTCCTGATGGATCTTCAAGAGCAATTGTTATATCTGTACTGTCTACTGAAGTCGCATATGCCCGATTTTTAGACCTGGTCCAGACGCGTATGCCGTCAAGATCCGGGCTGTCATCCAAACCATGTGCGATGGTGCTGCCGTCAGATGCCTCCGCATCTCCACGATTCTTGTTTACAAATCCTTGACAGTTCTTAATCGTTAAACCATTCGAGATGTTATTGATATCCCAGGCTCCGTCCCCAAATGACCCTTCGGCGGTCGTCCCGCAATTATCTACCACAAGCCCCTCAATCGTACTTTTCGGTTCATCAAACCGAAACCCCGTCTTTATGGCTCCCCCCTCTATTTTCCCCGAGGGCGATACGCCCCGATGAACTTTAA
>CAJXKU010000352.1 GCA_913055945.1 uncultured Lentisphaerota bacterium
CATATACCGATCAGTTTTTACCTATTAAATCATTCGCCACGTCAACGGCAGAAGCCGCGTCTGCAGCATAGCCATCAGCGCCGATTTCATCGCAGAAACTCTGATTCAACGGCGCTCCGCCGACCATAACTTTTACCTGGTCCCGAACCCCACTTTCTTTCAATGCATCGAGCGTATCTTTCATTGCAGTCATCGTTGTCGTCAGCAGTGCACTCATCCCAATTACGTCCGCATCATGGTCCTGAGCGGAACTGACAAACGTCTGAGCATCAACATTCACGCCCAGATCGACCACATTGTACCCAGCCCCTTCAAGCATCATACACACCAGGTTCTTTCCGATATCGTGTAGGTCCCCTTTTACCGTGCCCACGCATGCGGTCCCTTTTGCTTCTATGCCGGACTCCGCAAGTTTCGGCTTTATCAGCTCCATTCCGCTATTCATGGCTCGGGCCGCAATCAGCACTTCCGGCACGTAAACTTCGTTGCGTTTAAACTTTTCACCAATGATGCCCATCCCTTTTACGAGACCATTGTTCAGAATCTGCTCAATGTCCACACCTTCATCAAGAGCTTTCTGGACAAGTTCTTTGACCTGCGGGGCACGCCCTTGTGTAAGATTCTCTGAAATCTGATCAAGCACTTCTTCGCTCATAACGTCACCCCCTTCATCATTTTGATGATTTTGCCGGAAGAGTACAGAAACTTCAATACAGGTTCTACCTTACAACCTATAGTAAAATCTAGTTCCGATATCCCGTTATGCAACTCATTCTATTCGGTTTCAAGGCACCTTGAATCAATATCTCCTCAAATCAGATTGAGCTGCTGCGCGCGGACGACAGAAGCCTGGATTATAGTACCGTAAGCCGACTATCCCGTTTGCGCTGGAGAACTTACGCCATCCGGATACCAATGACGCCAGGACTTTCGAAATGTATTAAGGATGTAAACGGCCTGCTCTCTTATGGAAATAACAGACAAGATTATACAGCATGCGCAAGCGGGCGATCTGGAAACACTGGCAATGCTCGACAGTAAGGGATTCCTCATAGGAGCCCACGAGTCGGCGGACCAGTTTGCTGAACGTCTGAAAACCCTTCGTCATAACATCCGCGAAATGGATCGGGAGCTTGAAGAAAATGGCAGGTTCCTGTTCGGCAACTATTCGGTTACCGCGGAAGATCGCATCCCGGCCGGGATCTTCACAGCGTGTTCCTCCATGACAGAACATCTTTACAGCTTCCGGATTGACTGGGTTCCCGGATTTTTTGTAACACCATCCTTCAGTTGGCTATTTGGAGGCTGTGCCTTCTATTCGTTCCCGGACTTTTTTACATTTTTCATCATCCGGCAATGCTTTGCCCGTAAGAAACGTTGGCTTATCTACGACCGGGATGAACTCCTTGCCCACGAGTTATGTCACGTAGCCCGAATCGGTCTGCAAAGTAACATATTTGAGGAAAACTTTGCTTACAAAACCGCATCAAGCCGATTCCGCCGAAAGGTGGGAGGCATGTTTCGGGGCCCTTTCGATGCTTTTCTGCTTCTGGGAAGTACACTTATCCTGCTGTTGTCCCAGGTGACAAAAACCTTCTTCCTTCCTGGCCTGGATGTGGCGTACTTCTGGGGGGTGGTCGGCCTCGCCGTTCTCTCCCTGGGCACGCGTCATCTGTCAGCATGCCTGAAGTTTCGCAAATGCTTAAAAAAACTGGCTGGTGTATCGCCGGACTTTTTTCTTGCCGTAGCCTTCCGGTGTACTGATACGGAAATTCACCAACTGGCTTCCGGAAAAGTAGGTGATATAAGGTCCTGGATAAACAGTCGAACAACCGATTCACTCCGTTGGCAGGTTATTCAACACCGATTCATTTCAGAGGACGAATCCGTTCGCTAGATTCGACAGCCTTCAACCTCTCCAGGGCCGCTGCAACGGTTTTACCGTGAGGCGGGATCGGCCAATCCGGCGCAATATCATTGAGGGGCATGAGAACAAACATTCTTTCCTCCAAAAGAGGATGAGGAACTTTCACCTTACCTTCGTAACACACCAGGTCGCCAAACAGAAGCAAATCCAGATCGATCGTCCGGGCGCGATCACTGGCGTGTGTCCGGGGACGCCCCAGCGCGACCTCTATATCTGCACATACTTCCAGAAACCGGGGGGCAGCCCCCTCCCATCGGCCTGTCAGGGCAGCATTGATGAAGTTCGGCGTCCCTCTGACACAATCCACAGGCGGCGTCTCATACAACGGTGATAATGTGATAGCGTCAAGTCCACACTGCTTCAACTGCTCTACACTGTCATAAATCGTCTGCACCGAATTTCCCAGATTTGACCCTAATCCAACTGCTAAATCCACTATTTATGTCTCCCGAAAAGCTTGCTTGGACATATGCTTGGCTTAACTCCCCCGAATACTATAGTAAATCCTGCAGAATTGTAGCGGTCATCCCGCAGAATTACACTTTTCATCGGATGAAGAAATATGACAAAGACTGTTGCTTATCAATAAGGCTTCACTGAACAACACCCACACGCGTTTATAAAGGTAGACCAAAATCGCGCCTCAGAAACCCACAATCTATTTTTTAGGATCGGGCCACCTCGGTGTTCCCACTCTTGAAAGATTGCTCCATTCCGCCCAATTGGAACTCGTCGGGACAGGAACGAGACCGAGTAAGGTGGGCGGACGAAAACGCAAACCGATTTCAACGCCGGTGGAAAAGTACGCGACGGGACACGCCATGACTGTAGACACGCCCCCGTCTGTCAACAGCTCTGAATATCTGGCGTATCTTCAGCATTTACAACCGGACATTCTCCTGGTGGCCTCCTTCGGAGAAATTTTGGCCCCGCAACTGCTGAAAATCCCTCAACGCGATTGTGTCAATATCCACCCATCCATACTTCCCCGCCACCGTGGCCCTTCCCCTATGGCAAGACCAATGGGCGCACTACCACCTCTCCCTACTGCTCATCTAAGGAAAATCTTTATGCAACTTCTCGTAAGCAGACTAGTCCCCTAACAGGTGCCTTTAGCTATTTTGTCAGCTGACAAATTTAAGTCTAACAAGTCAAACGACTGCTTTAACCAAGTAAGTCTCACTGCCGCTAAGTCGCCGAGCCTAACC
>CAJXKU010000353.1 GCA_913055945.1 uncultured Lentisphaerota bacterium
CCCGATGCCCGTCCTCAGAATCGTCGCCGTCGGCAACGTCGTCGTCTCGCTGGCGTTCACCGTCCTCGTCGTCTCCAGTGCACCCTCGGCGTTCGCCGTCGTCCTCGTCTCGCGGATGTAATCAGGCAGGTGGTCCGGGCAGATCGGGCTGTTACCGGCCGTTATGGCGGCGTTACGGATGACATTGCGTAACTCCCGAACGTTACCGGGCCAGAGGTAAGTCTTGAGCAATGTCTGAGCTTTTTCACTGATACCGGAGCTGGCGTTCTTTTCGTCGAATCGGGAAAGAAAGTGTTCGGCCAGAAGAATGATATCGTTCTGCCGGTCTGCAAGATCCGGCAGTTCAAGTGTAATTCCGGCAATCCGGAAGTATAAATCTGACCGGAATTGATTTGCCTTTACGGCCTGACGCAGATTTTTGTTTGTAGCAGCGATGACGCGAGTGTCCACGTTTCTTGATTTCACAGAGCCGAGCTTCGCCACTTTCTGTCGATCCAGAAATCGCAGGAGTTTCACCTGAGCCGAAAAATCAAGCTCGCCCACCTCATCGAGAAACACCGTCCCTTTGTCCGCACTCTCTAACAGGCCGGGTTTGTCCGCTTCAGCACCTGTGAAAGCGCCTTTTACAAATCCGAACAACTCGCTTTCCATGAGGCTTTCCGGCAGGGCCCCGCAGTCGACAGTAACAAAAGGGCCGTTACAGCGATTGCTGTGGTGGTGGATTGTTTTTGCCACGAGTTCCTTGCCCGCGCCTGTTTGTCCCTGAATGAGAACCGGTGCTTCCGTAGCAGCAGCTTTGCCGATATGTTTATACACTTCCTGCATCGGTTCAGACGTTCCGATAATTTCGGTGTCCGGGGGTTGCCCCGTCGCAGGTGTTCGGCGCGAAGTTCTCTCGCGCGATTCCGTCGTGTCGGGTAGATCTGCGTCCGCGGCACAAGCCCGTTCCACCAGGGAAACAACCTTTTCCGGCTCAATCGGCTTTGAAAGATAATCGAAGGCCTGAAAGCGGATTGTTTCTGTTATCGTTTGGACAGAGCTGTACGCGGTGATCATTACCACAGGGAGATCCGGGAAAAGCTCATGCAGTTTCTGAAGAACATCGAGTCCGTCCGCGTCCGGAAGGTAGACGTCCAGAAACACCACATCCGGCCGGTTTTCGCGGCATAATTCTATACCGCGGGCGGCCGTGGAGCTTGCGTCCACCTCGTACCCGCGTGATTCCAGATACTGTCGGAAAGCAAAGCAGATCGATTCCTCGTCGTCAACAATGAGGACTTTGCCCTGGTGTTGTTGATGGTCAGTCATGGTTGTTCTGTGCTCCGGGTAGTTGAAACCAGAATTCTGTACCCGCCTCCAGCTGGTTATAGCCGATAGAACCGTGGTTTTTCTCAATAATACGTTTACATACAAAAAGTCCCAGACCGGTGCCGTGTTTTTTTGTGGTGACAAGCGGCTCGAACACATGTTGCTCCGCTTCTTCAGCAACGCCCGGTCCGTTATCTGCAATACTGTATCTGATATAACCTGAAGGAAGTCTGCGGGCGGAGATGTGAAGAGCTCCTTCTCGTGCTTCAACCGCCTCAATCCCGTTGAGGAGCAGATTCAGGATCACTTGGCGAATTTCTTCGGCGTCACCATATACCCGGCTGGCTTCAGGCGGAAAATCTTCGGTGAGGGTTATGGCCGCCTGCCGGCACTTCGGCTCCAGCAGTGTACGCACATTATGAAAAATCTCCGGAAGAGACACGGTGGCGGGATTGCGGCTGAGGTTTTCCCTTGCTGTGATCTCGGTTTGTTCGTCCGTGTCCATGTGCATCAACTCCTGAACAAACAGATCGATGCGGTCGATATTCTTCAGAATATGCTCAACGACTTCCCGGCTTTTCGGGTCTGAATCGACGGCCAACGTTTCCTGAAGGACATGGATGTTCATTTTTATCCCACCCAGTGGATTTCGAATTTCATGCGCGACGGCGGCGGATAGTTGGGCAGTGGTGGCCAACTTGGCCGCACTTTCCAGATTTTCCTGGGATTCTCGAAGTCTTTTCAACAAATTCTGGAACGAGGCAGACAAATGCTGGACCTCTGCGGGACTGTGTTGGCATTCAGGGAAGTTCGAGGCGAGCGGCGGTGATGGGAAAGCATGGCCGTCGCTGGCTTCTGAAGATTCCCTATCCCAGGCGCCGGCTGTCTGCTGTGATGTGTTCCCGCAGGAAATTGCGCCCATAGGGTCTGTCCGCGTTGCATTGCGGGAGAAATCGCTATCCGGGCGGGCCAGCGGGGAAAAATGATCCATACGCCCAACCAATGTCCGAATAGGTCGCGCGATCTTATCTGCAATAAGAACCCCCGCCAATGTGGCGACCGCCAGAGAACAGAGTGTTACAATCAGGATTCGGGTCCAGATGCTGCGCTTCTCGGAGATCCATTTGGCTTGAGGCATGAGCATGACCAGATAGTTTTCCCCGGACAAATTCCTCGATTGGCGCCCCGAGACCCGGGCAGGCTTGCCTGCACGATAACGTGAGTCGCCCAGCGCGATTGTGGTAAGGTTTTTCGTTTTTTTTAATTGACGGGCAACAGTCTTTCCCTTGTTATGCCGTAAACTCGAGCAGATCACTTTCTCCGACTCTGGCGAAACGATCATGACTTCGGATTCCATGACATCGCTGATTTGGCTCATAAGCCGATCCGTCAGCGGAAGGTTCATCTTATTGATGAGCTGAGCAAAATTGTTTGTGGGATTCGTAAGAAGCTGCCTATGCAGGATTCCGCTGGTGAGTTGCAGACTGCACCAGCCGATGGCAATGCTTACCGCCAGTACAAGGATGTTCAGCGTGACACTTATTTGGGTTCGGATCGACGGAGGCCTCATTAGACATGCTTCCGAGCTTTCAGGTATAGAGATTCGGTAACTTCACCCTCGTATGAGAGAACTGCGTCAGCAAGTCGTTCACTTGTAATCCGCAGTTTGTCTCTTGTTCGGGGTGTCCGGACTTTGGCCGGCGGCCAGGCTCGTATGAGACTCAACGTGGCAACGCGTGATCCTGGGCAACATCCTGGGGATGTGGCGGGCCTCCGCCACAT
>CAJXKU010000354.1 GCA_913055945.1 uncultured Lentisphaerota bacterium
AGCAAGCGGCCCGAAGTCGCGGTTTCGCTTGTTAATCGCTTTACGCCATTTTGTACGCTGTTCGGCCGTAGCGGATCTGGACCGAAACATCCTGATACGATCCGTAAGGTTCTGTACGTGTCCTGTCGGGGGCTCCTTGGGAACACGTGAGGGCCATGCCTGTAATTCGGCGTCGAGGGTAAGTGTTTTGATTTCTTCTTTCCCCTCTTCCCGGCTTTTTCGCAACAGTTTTATTTTCACGCTCTGCCCCACACTGCATGAAGCGATGTAACCGCTGACATCGGTTACAAGTGAAATGTGTTGGTCATCAATCGCCAGGATAATGTCACTGCGACGAACACCCGCTTCGTCGGCGGCGGTTCCGGAAAACACTTTTTTGACAGAACATCCCGACAACGGATCAAGTTCAGGTATTTCCTTCACCAGCGATATAGAAGGCGTATCAATCTTAACCCCAAGCAACGGCTGCCGGTCTTTTTCATCTGCTGAACAGTGGATTGATAAAGCGATTATTACCAACCCGACCAGAATCCGGCACATTACTTTTCTGTGTGGCGCGTGGTGCATATCGACCTCCTCAGTATTTACGTTTCGTGTCTGCTTTCGTAGCTTCAACCCGTTCCTCAGGGCGATTTCAAGAAGTATTTCGGCGTATTCCGCACATGGTTGAGAAAGGTTTGATATTCTTAAATCTATCGTATTATAACTGGTTTACGGCTTTAAGTCAGGCGGCACAGTCCAATCAGGACGTGCGGATATCATTGGGTGCTAAGTGCCGACAGGTTTTAATGGGAATGGGCAAAATTAAGTTGAAAATTCTTCGCGTGTCCTATCCAAAGACCTGGATGTTACAAAACGAACTGCGAGGTGGAGATTCCCGGCCATTTTTCTCATGGCTTTGGTGTTACTGTATTTCAGCGGACGAAAGATGAGCGTGGCGAGTGACCGCATAGCGGCGATGATTCTGGCCAGACCGTTGTTTGCGCGGTAGCGATCTTCAAGAAGGGTGGCATCCTTTATGTGATGAAGACCGTTTTCTATAGCACCCCAGTGTCCCCGGATCAGTGCACCGGCTTTTTCCGCAGACAGGTTGTCTTTCTGTAAAGATAAACTTGTTAGAAAATACGCAGTTTCCTGCTTCGTTTCTCCCCTTTGTCCTTTGCGTACAGGGGTTCGAGTGCGATGGACACGAACAGCGGTTCGAGCGTAGGGTAAGTTAAGGCTGGAGCCAACAGGCAGAAGCTCAACCTTACGGCTTTCCTCCCGTCCATGCGCTTTCTCTTCTGAATGGAAACTGTCAGCCGCCGTATTCGATGCAAACATTGATTTCAGATCGTTGAGCAGTTGTTTCTGGTTGTCTTTCACTCCAGTCATATAATGGGCGAAAGCGTCTTCGCGGATTTCTATGCAGCTTTCCGGATTGCAGTGGATTGCGTCGAGAGTCAATACCGTGCCGCTAAGCTGCGGATTCATGGCGAGGAGATTTCTTACAGCTTCGTGTTCATTGCCTTTGCACTGGATCGTGGTCTGAGCAAAAAAAAACTGTCATCGTGGGGTACCGCGCTGACCACGTGCAGCCCGACATTGTCCTGGTCCAGGGTAGAACGCACCGCCTTGCCGTCCAATGCGACAGCGGCGGGAAGCTGGTCACTCTGAGAATTATACCATTGAAGAATCACACGCTCGAATTCCTCTGGATCAACGCGGGACAGCGCCCGCCAAAGTGTCGCATGGGAGGGCGGTACGTGCTTTTTCTGTCCCCGCGGACGCCACATTCTCAATGCTCGGCGTTGCGGTTCACGAAGTGACTTGCCCACGGTTGCACATTCGTCCAGTCCCCGTGCGCCCGCCAGAATACCACATGCAACGACTGCAAGACAGGTACGAAGAGAGTGGCGGCGTCCCTTCCTTGCGCGTGTATCGGTCAGGCTTTGGAAGGCGTCGAAAAGCGTTTCAAGTGAAGGGCATCTGATGTGGCGGGCAATTCGTTCCGGTTTTGGTGATAACTCATAGTCTGCCAGGTCCGCGGGCAGGGTGTCGGATCGCAGAATTTTTGCTGCATTCGCACGCAACGGCTTAACCCAGAGTGTCTTCGGCGAACCGTTGTGTTTGTAGAAGCCCTGCGGATCACGGCTGAAGCCCGCTGTTTCACCGAGTCGTATCCAGTTATCCGCACGATAACTCGTTCCTTTACGACAACGGTCAACGAAGGTTTCCACAAGAACAGGGCTGTAGCCGTATGCTTCTTCCCAGTCCTGCTCAAGCCGATCAAGACAAAGTGCCATAATTCGCGAGGCAAGATTCGGTGTCTGGATCCATGGCAGGATAAGGAAACGGCTGTTCTGAACAACAAAATGAAGGCGCTGCAGACGCTGTTCAGGATGCCAGCCGATCCAGTTGTCGCGGCCGGCCAACTGCAACGCTGATGAGCCAAAGGATATCAACGCCAGACATCGCCCTCGGGGCGTTTCCGCAACGTATCTTAACTGGCGGCCGGTCAGATTCGCATGGCCCAGAGCGTGAAACCGGGAAACAACATCGTTCCACCGGTCACGTTCTTCATCACTGATAAGACGGATCCGGACCTTTTTAAGCCGGACTTGTTGTTTGGCAATGTGCTTATGTGGATAGATATTAATGCCCATAATGGGCGATAATATAATACAGGGTTTTTAAAATTCCAAAAAACCAACTTAATAATCTATCAACAAATTACTTATAAATATGAATGCAAGCACCCTGAGTGACTGGCAGAAATGTTCTTGCTGGTATGTTTTTGTTGCTTTGGCATCGTCTTTTCATTCAGCAATGAAACCTTCTCCTCCGGTGGAGAAAATACATTTAGGAACTGCGTTCAGCCTTACGGGGTCTGAGGCATAGATTTTAGCAATCCGGCTATACTCCTTTGCTGGATGCACGCAGTGTCCCGGTGGAGGACCACCGGCCTACAGGCGCCTGTCAGCAGAAAGATGTTCCGGCATGCGTCAGCACACCGTTTGGAGGTCATTCGTCCCCGATCGGGACACTTTATCCACACTATTTAACTTTAAGGTTGACGCCTATGCGAACTTGCGAG
>CAJXKU010000355.1 GCA_913055945.1 uncultured Lentisphaerota bacterium
GATCAGGTGTTTTGTAGGAAGTCTATCTTTATTACGTCTAAATCCGGTCTTTGTTGGTCAGTTCCGCTTCTATTGCATCCGCCTCTTTCGCGAGGGTGACGACTATCTGTCTTACTTTGTCCGCCGTTAGATTTTCTGCAAAGGTGGTGTTCCAGACAGCAAGGATATGTTCACCTTCCTCTTCAGTTTCGATATAGGCCTGTCCATAGGTTAATCGGTTATTACAATAGCTTATAAGTTCGTCAGTATCTCCCTTGTCTCGCCCGCAACGGGTGTAGAAGGCCACTATACGCTGGTTGTTTTCTTCCTGTTGGGCGAAACTGATGATGAGTTGGTGGCTTCGTTCGTTGGTCACCGCCAGGTGCACATGGATGTAATTTTCTTCTTCCCATGCGATTTCTTTTGTTTCAGAAGCGAGTGCATTTTTGATCAGTTCGTATTCATCCTGTTCAGGGGGCACGGTAGTAAGAGTGAGTGTTTCCCCGGAAGAATCTTCGGTTTCAGTAGCGTCCTGCTCCTGATCAGGACTTTCCCCTTCGGCCTCTTCCTGTACGTCGGCAGCGTCTTCCTCTGGAGGAGCTTCTCCGTTAAGATAGGCCTGCCATTTTTCCAGGTCTTCGCCAAACTCTTTTCCAGTAATGGTTTTGAGTGCGCGGCAGGCTTCGCCGCACAGATTTTCGCTTTCCCTGGCTACTTCGAAAATGGGCTGTTCAGCCGGCTGATGCCCGATGTCCGCAAGTATTCGGATCGCTGCCCATCTTGCATTCGTCTTCTGCTCTTTATCCTGGAGTAATTGCATAAGTGGTTCGGCAGCTTCTTCACCGTAGGTTACCAGTTCCTTTCGTGCGTCACTGCGCGTTCGATAGTCGGCCAAGTTATGGATCAATCGATCAATTGCCGCTTTCCCCGCCATAAAGAGACTCCTCATTACTTTTTCAGTTTTTCGGCTTCTTTAAAGATGATTCTGCGTGCGGTTTCGCCGTATACTACCGTCTGTATCGGGTGCCATCGGCCGTTTGTATGGTAAACAAGATCACCATCACGATTCAGTGCGAAACGACGAGCAGCGAAATCGAACACTGTTCGGGGGAAAACTATCCAATCTCCGTATTTCTTCAAACGGTCCAGGTTATGTCTGGCCAAAGTGTCCAATTCATCCTGGTAACCCGTGGCCGGCTTTTTCGGAGGGCGTTGAGTTGCTATCTGTTTAAGATATTCAACTGAATGTTCCTGCCAATCCACGGGTACGGCTTCACTTAGGCCGAGAATCGGCCCGGTATCCATGCCTTTCCCGCCGCCGCTGTAGGAGGTGGCGATAATCACGCTGCTTCGTAACGTGGTGAATCCGGCCAGCAAGGCGCGTTCTACCGGCATAGTGTGGAGCCCTGTCAGATACCGTTGGCCATCGTAGAGGTAGGTCAAATCTCCCGGATGAACGTTTAAACATGGGAAGTCTTCGACAACATTGGTTAAAGCCATGAAGCCTGCCAGGATCCCGAAGTCGAGGTTCAGCGGGGCTAATTGTTCGCGGAGTTGATCCGTCCATCTCCGCCGGACGTCCTGGGCTTTCTCGGAAGATAAGGATACGCGTGAAAAGCCGTAAGATCGGTAAAATTTATGTATATCGTTTGTTATGGCGGGGATGTTGTACGTCTCGGCGAGCTCGAGGGCACGGCTTTGCTCCGGTCGGTCAGTGATGATGGCCGCAATTGTAAAAGGTGCGCGGTCGGCGGTAGAATACGCTTCAAGTATCCGTTCAGCGTTGCTTCCGCTGCCGCTTAGAAAGAGGGCGGCTCTTGGTAGCGCTATGCGATGAGTTAAGAAGTGCTGGATTTCTTCTGCGGCCAAAGTTCAACCTGTCGTCTTTTTTGTTCATTTTTTCGGTTCATATAACGAGGGGATTATTGGTGATTCCGACAACATATAGTATAGTGCTTATCGTAATGCGTGTTGTTGAAAGAAAAAGTTTACTTGGCCGTTTCTGTGACAACGAGAGTTTAAGGAGAAGTTTTATGAGAGTTATGTTCCACAACTTATCCCGTCGTTATTGCATTCTTATTGTCGCAGGTTTTACCTTCGCCGGCACGTGCTTACCAGCGGCAGCAGGCCTTTTGTCGAAAATGAACTACATGCTGCATTCCTGGCCGCCGGATCACCGCGTGAAGAAACTTATTGTAACCGGTAATTACGTGAAACCCCGTATACTTGCTGAACTCGTACAGCATCAGACGAAGAACCCGATTCTACTAGTTTCGCCCGGGGAGTCGGGGAACAATCTGTACTTCCTGCCGTACGGGCCGGAAGCAATGCCGCTGGATGAAGAAGAGTGTGTTGAATTTATTGAACTCGTCAATCCGAAGCAGGTGCTTCTGCTGGGCGATTCGCGCTATGTACCGGACTCGATTTCGGAGAAAATTCAGCGTCAGGTCTCGTCCGTGCGGGTGAATAGCAGTAATTGGGCCAAAAATGCAAAAACCCTTTCGGATATGTTTATGTACCAGAATCTGCGTGCGCGCTTCGCCGATATGTACGATAAGGTGAAAGATGCTTCCGATTCAGCGGAAGCATCAAGGACGCGTCAAGACGCTGTTCTGGCCCCGTTGGGAGAATAGCCCCGGCCTTACGGAAATCTGAAGATTTATTGAAAAGCAAAGCCGTGTGTAGGGCAATCTGGCAGATTACCAAAAACACATTTCGGGAAAGTGTACGTCAACCGATCTATCTGCTCCTGTTACTTACCTCTCTTGTTTTGATAGGGATTTCGCCTTGTGGAACGTTTTTTGCCTTTCGGGAGGAAAGTAAGCTGGTTACGGACAGCAGCATGGCCACCATGCTGGTCTTCGGGTGGATTACCGCGGTGTTGGTGGCCAGCCATGCCGTGTCCCGCGAGATTGATACCGGTACGGCGCTCATGCTTTTGTCTAAGCCGGTCAACAGAGCTGCGTTCATCGTGGCAAAAGTTTTTGGTATTCTTCTCCCGCTCACGGTGTTCGGGTATCTGAACAGTATAGCCTCGCTGTTGGCCTTGGGGATGTTGGAGCCGACGCAGACTCATTTTGACTTCAAGGT
>CAJXKU010000356.1 GCA_913055945.1 uncultured Lentisphaerota bacterium
GCCGTGGTTGCAGAAGAGGTGCGCAATCTGGCCCAGCGCAGTTCCGAGGCCGCCCGCAACACCTCAGAGCTTATCGAGAAATCGCAGAGCAATACTGAGAACGGATCCCAGGTGGTAGAGGAAGTCTCCGCCAACTTGAGTTCGGTGAAGGAAAGCGCGAATGAGGTGAACACGCTGGTCAGCGAAATTGCCGCGGCTGCCAAGGAACAGTCGCAGGGCATTGAGCAGATAAACACGGCTGTTTCGGAAATGGATAAGGCTGTTCAGCAGAATGCTTCCACTTCTGAAGAATCCGCGAGTGCGGCCGAAGAATTGTCCTCACAGGCGGAAGAGCTGAATAGTATGGTGGAACAACTGAATATTCTTGTCAGTGGTGCGAAGACAGACGGTAACGGAAACGGATATATCGGAAGTGAGACAACAGGAAACCGGCGACAAAGGGCTGGGAATAACAATGCTCAAGGTTCAGCCTCTTATGGTGCGGTTCATGGCGGAAGCCAGGTTCGGACAGAGGGGCAATCCGGGGGCAATGGACCCCAGGGAACAGAGCAGGGTGATATTGAATAACGATGATAAACCACCATCTCATTTTTTCAAGTAGTTTGCGGGTTAACAAATTTTTATCACAGGCTGGAAGCCTGTGGTACAAGCAAGGGCGCGATCAGCACAGGCTGGAAGCCTGTGATACAAGCAAGGTCGTGATTGTGCGTTAAAGTTAGTGCAAAATAAACTAAAAAAATAACTAAAAAAGGAAATTCTTATGATATTACGTAGTTGTCCGGTAACAGTTGGTGTATTGATCGGTTTATTTACCTGGACGGGGATCGTTTTCTGTGTTAACGCAGAACAGTCGGAGGATGCCTCATTTATGGAACCGGTCAATGAACTCGGTATAGGGACGTTCTCCGGTAAGGTCCAGGCACTGTTTATGCGCCGGAACTATGATGGTGAGGATGCTTCCAGCGGGACGCTGGCAGAAACGCTGAATTACAAATCCCCGCAGCTCGGCCCTCTTACTCTGGGGCTGCAATACATTCGCGCTGACAGGCTTTTTGAAGGCGGAGGCCTGGAGCCGCCAAACGGAGCGGCCTGGACCATCCATAATTCGGATTTTGAAGTACTTAACGAGGCGTATATTAATATGAACTTCGGCTTCCTGGACCTGCCGAAAACCGACCTTACGGTGGGGCGTCAGATTGCGCATTACAACTTTGCCCCCACTTACAACTGCCGGCAGAAGCCGCAGGCTATACAGGCGGCGGTGCTGTCATCCAAAGATATCATCCCCGGTGTATCGTTTGAACTGGGGCATATCGAGAAGTTCAGCAGCTGGACCACACGTGACGGGAGCGGTGATGCTTACAGGTCTTCTTTTAACGATGTCGGGGATGTCATTGCGGACAGTGAAGGAATTGCAACTCCTGACACGCATGGCATGCAGTTTCTCACGGTTTCGTCCGACATCATTCCCCGAACAGATGTGACGGTTTATGACCTGTACGGGGAGAATCTGTACAACACGTTCGGGGCCAAGGCGAATGTTAGCGTGTTCGAGAGCGAAGGGCTGAATGTTACGTGGAAGAACCACTACATCATGCAGAAAGATGTCGGTGATTTCCCGAAGGAACTGGACGCGCAGACTATTGAGTCGGGTCTGGCATTTAAGAAGGATAATCTTATGCTCCAGCCCGGAGTGATGACTGTCTTCGGCGGTGATGGTGACAACGATCTCCGGCACCCTCTCCAGTCGACATTGACGTGGCAGTATATTCTGGATTGGTACAACCGGCCGAATCTCGAGGGAAGCGATTCGGCTTACCTGAAAAGCACGTACACCTTTGGCGACACTCTCCTGTACGCCCTTTACTTTGTTACGGACCACGACCGCGCTACCAGCGGCGGCGCCTTTGACCAGGAGCTGGACATCGTGGTTAAACACAACGTTACTGAACGCTTTTACGTGACTTTTAAAGCTGCCTACGGCTATCGTGATAATCGTGCCGGTGCTTCAGACACGAGTCGAGAGGACTACAGGCTTTTTGTCGGCTACAAATTCTGATGATAAAAATGTTATGAACAACGTACAATTAGATAATGAAACATTTACGCAGTTTGCCGATTTAATTTATGAAAAGGCAGGTATTTACTTGAGCTCGCAGAAGCAGGCGCTTGTTTCGTCCCGATTGGGTAAACGAATGCGCAAACTGGGGCTTAACGATTACCGGGCGTATTATAAGCATATTCGGGACGATGAGACGGACACTGAGTTGGTGCATCTGCTGGATGCCATATCGACAAACGTAACACAATTTTATCGTGAGCCCCGGCATTTCGACCTTTTTCGTGATTTGCTCAACCGCTGGGAAAAGGAGGGGCAGCGTCGCTTCCGCTTTTGGTCAGCGGGGTGTTCTTCAGGCGAGGAACCGTACACTATAGCTATAACCGCCCGAAAAACGCTGCAATCCGTGCAGGACACGAAAATACTTGCTACCGATATATCATCGACGATTCTGGAACAAGCGCGAAGAGGGGAATACGAACCAAAACGGATCGAGCAAGTTCCCGATTCTGTACTGCGGGCATTTTTCCGTAAATATACAAAGGGAGGGAACACGGTTTATCAAATCACTGAAGACATTTCCAGTATGATTACGTTTGCACGGTTGAATCTGGCAACGCCGCCGTTTCCGATGCAGGGGCCTCTTGATGTGGTCTTCTGCCGGAATGTCATGATTTACTTTGATAATGAAGTCCGGCGGCGTTTGCTGAATGAAATATACCGTCTGTTAAAGCCGGGCGGCTACTTAATGGTGGGGCATTCAGAAAGTCTTTCCGGAATACTTAGTGAGTTTAAGGTGGTAGAACCCGCCGTTTATCGAAAAGATTAAGGTCGCCACTATCGTTCACCGATATCTCCGATCGGGGTATCCAGGGCGCTGCGCGCCGGTGGTCGGGCTTATGTGAAACTCAGGTTGTTGGTTGTTCGTTGCTAGTTGTTTGTTACTTCAAAATTAAAAATTCAACGATTCA
>CAJXKU010000357.1 GCA_913055945.1 uncultured Lentisphaerota bacterium
CATTAAGTTCCGGCACGTCCACAAACTTTACCGACACCGTATGGTATAAAGTGATTGGAAAATCTTTTACGTTCTTACGTTTGATCTGAAACAGCACATCCAGGACGTCCCCCGGCGATATCCGGTACTTATTAAAGAGTCCGCCTTCCGCTGGATAGTCTCCTTGGTCAAAAGAAAACGTAGTGTGGTCCACGCTCTGCTCTTCATCTTTGCGAAGGGTGTCTCGTGAACATCCCGCCGTTGCAATCAGAAGTACGGACACAAAGACTGCAAGCACCGCCATGCGGAACGCGTGACAGGGGCGCTTTACGGAGTGTTTATATCCGGTGGTGCTATCCTGCATAGATCTCACCTCCTTGATATCAGCCGATATATGAGCTTCGGTAAATAATAGCGGCGCTGGTTGAGTACAATCCCCCCTTGTTCAGTGCCGGACTTTTTAAGTTTATCATAAGCGAGCTGCACAACTTCCCACTTTGTTTCCTCGCACTTTACAATCATGAGAAATGCATCCATAACCGCCGTAATATTCGTTGCTTCTGCCGAGGCGAACAGGGCTTTTCCATCAATGAGCACGAAATCAAAGTTGGATTTGAATTCCGTCAGCAGCTTGGAAAACTCCGCGTCCACGGACAGTTTGGTCCCTTCTCCGGCCGTTAAAAGATAGAGGTGCGGATAAGCGGTAGGCAGGATCGTATCTTCGGGCTTCGCAGTATCTGCAAGCAGCTGCTGCAGCCCCGGTTTCTCCTGGACATTAAACACGCGCCCCAATTGCGGCTGTTCATAATTACTGTCAATGAGAAGAACATTACATTGTCCGAATTCCGAAAGTCCAAACGCTATGCCGACTGCTGAGGTGGTTTTTCCCTCTTTCCGGAAGCAGCTCGTGCAATACACAGTGCAGGCGGTCTGCCCCAATGCACGTAAGTTGCTCTCGGCAAGTGAAAATTCTGTAAAATTTCTATTGAACTGACGATGAGCCTTTTCAGGCAAGGCAGGCAAGTGGGCCTGCGGCATTGCAGCCCGTCTATTCTCTAATTTTTCTCGTAATTCAGTATGGGAACCACTACTCGGATTAGATCGAGGACTTTCCGTTTTCGGCTGCTCCGAGGCATTTTTACCGAATCTGGCTGTATTCTCTTTGGGGCAGGATACATTCTGCAGGAACTTTTCGCGGGAGGATTGTTTGGCCGTGCTGTCTGGCGGATTGCTCTTTCCCTGGCTCGAATCGGGAGACGAACAGAATTCTTCAGCATAGGAGGTCCGTTCAGCAGCCGGGGACTGTTGATCAGACTGTTCCGCTCCGCCTTCACGTTGTGCGCTTGTCTTCTGCGTATGCTTGTGATGAGATATCCAAGGGTTCCTGGCCATAATCACGTAGGCTCCTGTGTTCCTTGTTCTGCCGGGAATTCGGCGCCAAAGAGTTGTGTACGAACGCCGCTCCGAAAAAAGTTGTTCCGGAGCCGATGATGTTTAGACAATTGTTCCATATGTTTATGGCTTTCCACAGGATCGGATGAGGAAAGGTTCTCACCCGAATCTCGTGTTAGTAGAAGCCCGGTTAAAATCACCACGGTAGACAGCAGTATTAAAATGATTCCGAACAGTACTCTATTTTTAAACGAGAAAGACCATAAAGAATTGCTTTCTGAACTGCTTTGATCTTCAAACGGCAGACTTTCGGCGGCCGTGCTCACTTTACTCGTGCTTTCCCCACGCTGGAGCGGCCTATTCCCGGCGTCGGATTCTTCCCGTGAACTGCGAGCCAACCGTGCCTCCTGCGGTGTGGGTGGAGCATCCGCCGCTGACTGGGAGAAGCTGTCCCCGTTCTCCTCCGGTTCTGCCGAGGCAAGGACTTCGTTTACTACGTCCACATCTATGACGTCCAGATGTTCAGATGCTCCGATTAATAGACAGGCATCGCAGATGTTGTTGATTACCCGCGGTATACCCCCGCTGCTGTTGTGTATGGCTTCCACAGCTTCATCCGGGAAAAAAGGCCGTCCTGACGCCCCTGACTGAATCAGCCGAAAATAAATATACTCCCGGCTCTCCTCTAAGCTGAACGGTTGAAGAGTATATCTACGCCGAATCCGTTGGGCCAGAGCCCCCAGTTGAGGTTGCGCTAACATCTGAATAAACGAAGGATGGCCGAAGAAAATAAACTGAAACGGGTAATAACCGTTGCAGTGGTAAGTTGCAAGCATGCGCAGTTTCAGCAACGTGGACGCGTCGTATTCCTGAATTTCATCGAGAATAAGAACAAACGCACGATCACTCATGGCTTTTTCATCCACTTGGTGGAGAAATTGCTGGTGCAGCGATTCTTCCTTTTGTTGTACCGGCGTATTTCCGCACGCTTTGAGCATCTGCGCCAGTAAGTTCGCGTAACTGATTACGGGTGTAGATAGGTTAAGACACGGCACCCCCTGGTTTTCAAGCTGTTCGGTCAGCCGGATGCCCAGCAGCGTCTTTCCCATACCGTATTGGCCGAGCACGAGCAGAAACGGCTCTTCTTCATGAATACCGGATTGCAGGAAGTTTACTGCCCCTTGATGGTTTTCGGATTTGAAAAAAACGTGGGGGTTGGGGTGTCCCGCAAAAGGATTCGAATCCATTGAGTAGTAATTTTTGTACATAAAAAAGTCTTATATTTGCTCCTTATTACAATTTACGCACTGACTGACAGGATGTCAACTACGCGTAAACCTTAAAAAGCAAGTCGTAAACCCCTAGAATAAGGGGGAGAGCGTCTCTGAAATATCACCAGTGGCACTTCGGCTCTTATAATTCCCGGGAGCTTGACCCGCTCGTATGAGAGAACTGCGTTCAGCGTCTCGTCAACATCCAGGATGTATTTGTTACGCTGGACGCAGTCCCTCGTATGAGACTCAACGTGGCAACGCGTGATCCTGGGCAACATCCTGGGGATGTGGCGGGCCTCCGCCACATGTTGCGCTCGAGGCCGAGCGCATCTCCAGAAGGCGTTTTTTTTGACGTCTCTTATTCGGGGTGTCAGGGCGGCT
>CAJXKU010000358.1 GCA_913055945.1 uncultured Lentisphaerota bacterium
TGTTCTTTGGAGCCCTCGCGGGGAGTTGCCTGTGGGGAGGTATTCGGAATTATAAAAAAGGCGCCTCCTTCACGATGAGCACCGTCCTGAGTATGACACTGACGTTGAGTTTGGCCCTGGGTGGATTGGCTATCCTGTCTGCTGTCGGAGCCAGCACCCCCACGCGATGGGGTATAATACCTGCGTTGATATTGGTCATGTTCGCTGTATGGGCGATGGGAAGTTTTGCTACTGCTTTGTCCACGCGCCTTGCTGTTGCGGGGAATCTGACCCTGTGTTTTATTATTTTTATGTGCGGGCTCATGTCGGATTACCTGTTCGGTCGCTTTGCTGGCGAGAATTGGGTGGCGGGTATCCTCTATGCGGCCGTGCCCAACTGGCAACTGTTCTGGATGGCTGACGCGCTGGCGGCGGGGAAGCACATCCCGGGCAGTTACCTCTTGCTCGGAGGGGGGTATGTAGTCTTACTTGTAGGATTTTTCACCCTGCTTGGGGTAATCCTGTTCATGGACAGGGAAGTGGGAGAGCAGAGGGTTTCTTAACAAATCATTGTTTGTAGGGTTATAGAAAAATGAGTTACGAAAAGTTTTACGTCACAACGCCGATTTATTATGTGAACGACACGCCTCACATCGGTCACGCTTATACGACCATATTGGCAGATGTGTTGGCACGATACCATCGGCTTCTGGAAATACCGACCTTTTTCCTTACGGGGACGGATGAGCACGGGCAGAAGGTCCAACAGGCGGCCGATGCTCGTAATATTGATCCGCTTAAGCACTGTGATGAAATGGTCGTACGATTTCAGAATCTTTGGACAAAATTACAGATTACTCAGGATGATTTTATTCGGACCACCGAAGATCGTCATCGACAGGTTGTACAGGAGATTCTGAGTGATCTGTATGCCCGGGACGAGATTTATGCGGATGAATACGAGGGGTGGTACTGCGTTCCTTGTGAACGTTTTTTTACCCGGAAAGACCTTGCGGATACGACCTGCCCGCAGTGTTCCAGGGAGCTTGACCGTTTAGTCGAACAGAACTACTTTTTCCGAATGAGCCGTTACCAGGAATGGTTGATTTCGTATATTGAAAACAATCCGGAGTTTATACAACCTGAACACCGTCGGCAGGAAACACTCGGCTTTCTTAAACAACCCTTGGCAGACTTATGCATCAGTCGCCCCAAAAGCAGGACCTCCTGGGGGATAGAGTTACCATTTGATTCGGAATATGTGACTTATGTGTGGTTTGATGCTTTAGTAAACTATATCAGTGCAGTGGGTTACAAAACGGATGATGGTATGTTTCAGCGCTGGTGGCCTGCCGAGTACCATCTCATCGGCAAAGATATTCTCACTACTCACACCGTGTATTGGCCGACGATGCTGAAGGCAATGGAGGTGGAGATGCCGCGGACAATTTTTGCCCATGGCTGGTGGCTGGTGGGGCAGGACAAAATGAGCAAGTCCAAGGGGAATGTTGTGGATCCGATAGAGATGGCCGATCAGTACGGTGTGGATGCCTTTCGATATTACCTGATGGCCGAAATGCGCCTGGGCCAGGACGCAAGTTTTACTGAGGATGACTTCGCTGAACGATACGATGCGGACTTAGCGAATAATCTGGGCAATATGATGAGTCGCGTGATTAAAATGCTTACGCGGCATTGTGATGGTCAGATTCCGCGGAGGCCTGAAGCCATGTCCGAAGAAGACCGGTCTTTGCAATCGAGGGTCCTTGCAGCAGTTCGGGCGATGTCCGGTTATATCAATACGATGAATATCGATCAGGCCATGACGGAGATTAGAGAAGTGCTTCGTGAAAGCAACCGTTATTTCGAAAAAATGGCCCCGTGGACACTGGCAAAACAAGGAAAGCAGGAACAGCTTCAACGGGTCCTTTACAATGCAGCGGAAACTTTGAGGATCGTTGGGGGCTTGCTTTTTCCTGTGATGCCTGAACGAATGAAAGTGCTTCGGCAATCTTTTGGGATATCTCCCGATGTGGCGGAGAAGCCGCAACTGGATCAGTTGGAACAATGGGGCGCGCTTGAACCCGGAAAGGAAGTAGAGGACCCGGGGTCGCTCTTTCCACGTTCAGTGATGCGCGATGGCGGAAAAAAAGGTTCGGTTGAGGCAGGTGCGGCAGAACGTACGCAAGCCTCCCGCCGGTCGGATAGAGGTGTCGAAGGTGTTCAGGAAATCACAGCGGAGACGTTCAAACAGGTTTCTCTTAAAACAGGGGAAATATTGAAAGCCGAGATGGTGGAGGGCAGCGACAAGCTTGTAAAACTGGACGTAGACAGTGGAGAGAAAAGACGCCGCCAACTCGTGGCAGGTATTGGGAAGAATTACACGCCGGCGGAACTGGAGAAGAAAAAGATTGTTCTGGTTGCCAATATGAAGCCCGCTGAAGTGTACGGTGTAAAGTCGGAAGGGATGCTGTTGGCCGCCACAGAGGGAAAAGATGTGAAATTGGTAACCGTGGATGGAGATGTAGCTAACGGGGCGACAGTAAGCTGAGTAACGATGCCCAGCCGATGAAAGAAGCGGGGTGGATGACTTTTCCGGCGCGCGCTGGTTGTGTCTGTGTAGACCCAACGCCGGAACCTTTGCCCTTTACGATTCGGGCACCTTCCGGCCAAGTGCCCGGATCGTAACTCTCTGCATGTGGTCAGGGCACGTTTTGACAGTGTGGGGTCGGGGTGACTGAGCTCGAGATGTAGGCTGAAGGGTGTTGTGGGGGAGTTATTCTTCTTCTGCGTCGGAAGAACTGTCCTCCTGGAGAAGAGCTACGCCGGGCTTATTTCTGCAGCCGGCTATGCGTTTGAATCGTCTCAGGATGGTATCCGCCACTTTGCGCCGTTCATTCGACGGATCGGTTTTCAGGGGGATCTGTCCACCGGCGAGAGAGGCATGACCGCCGCCGGTGCCGTCGCTTCCCACAATATGTTCCATCAATTTACCGGCATTAAGCTCGGGGTCGGCTGTTCGCATCGATAAC
>CAJXKU010000359.1 GCA_913055945.1 uncultured Lentisphaerota bacterium
CGTCGATACTTCCAATACGGTGCGAGCGGCCGGAATAATACAGCATGCTCTCGGTGGCCGTCGTTTTACCTGCGTCAATGTGTGCGATTATGCCCACGTTCCGGAATTTTGATAGTGCTTCAGACATGCTTCTCCTCTAATCTATACCCACCGCTTTTCGAACCTCATCCACCGTCTGTCGAGCTACAGCGCGGGCGTGTCTCGCACCGTCCTGCAGAATATCCTCCACAGCCTGCGGATGATTTAAATAGTACTCGTGTTTTTCTCTGAACGGCCGGAAATACTCCCGACATTTTTCAAACAACGCTTTTTTCGCGTGGCCGTAGCCGAAACCCCCTGCCATATATTGTTCCCGCATTTGCTCTACCTCTTCCTCGGAGGCGAACAATTTATAAAGGGCGAAGACATTGCACGTTTCAGGGTCTTTCGGCTCGTCCAGAGGGGTCGAGTCCGTCACAATCTCCATGATTCTTTTGCGCATCTGCTTTTCAGAATCAAAAAGTTCGATTGTGTTGTCATAACTTTTCGACATTTTCCTCCCGTCGATGCCCGGTACAGCCGCCACCGACTCCCGAATCCGGGCTTCCGGCATCGTCAGAATCTCCCCGTACTGATGATTGAAACGCGTGGCTAAGTCCCGCGTGATTTCCAGATGCTGCTTCTGATCTTTACCTACAGGGACCACATTGGATTGGTAGATCAAAATGTCCGAACTCATCAACACGGGATATGTTAACAGGCCATGATTTGCGGGTAACCCCTTCTCCACTTTATCCTTGTAACTGTGACAACGCTCCAGCAACCCCACGGGGGTAAGACAATTCAGCATCCACGTCAACTCGAGCACTTCCGGGACATCGGATTGGCGGAAAAACGTGGTCCGCGCCGGATCCAACCCGCAGGCAAGAAAATCCACCGCGATGCGGAATGCCCGCTGCTGAAGATCCTCCCGCTCAGGAAGCTGGGTCAAGGCATGGTAGTCCGCGATAAAATAAAAACATTCATATTCATACTGCATCTCTATCGCCGGTTTCATCATGCCGAAATAATTACCCAGATGCAACGTACCGGAGGGCGTTATGCCCGACAGCGCGCGTTTTTCTGTGTTTTCCGCCATGGCGTCCAGGCCTTTAATCTTTCGCATTCACATTGTACACACATTATCCGCCCTCGGACTTGATTCACCCCCGCTTGAAGATAATGACAGCGCATAATATAACGCGTATCATCCTGCCTTGATCCAATAAGCAGGCAGTTCTGCTCTGTCTGTTCCAGGGATTTGGTCAGAATTCGAGTTCTTGCCGGATGTCCGATTATGTTGGACGGCACATAAAACGGTAAGCCGGAAGAGGCAGAATTCGCACTTGCACAACACCTGCTTTGGGCTAAATTATTAACCGTATGTTCGCATTGGACGTACGAATTGTTAGTCGAGGCAACCACTGACTGCCGTCTCAACGCGAACCTATTTGCTGTTACAACAATCCGGCGTAGCTCAGAGGTAGAGCAGACGGCTGTTAACCGTCTAGTCGCTGGTTCGAATCCAGCCGCCGGAGCCATATCATAAAAACTCAGGGCGTTCAGCGAATCGAACGCCCTGAGTTTTTTTTTGCCGGAGAAACTTAAAACGCATCTTCTCTGGAAGATGCGTTTTCTCCTAAATTTTAGGTTTATGGAAAATAACCAACGTGGCAGGAGGCCATAGGTGCTGGAACGCACATACTTCAACCGTGTCTCATTTTCACGGGTAAACGGAGACTTCGCCGGAAAAGCTGACCGCTTTTCATGTTGCGTTCTGAAACGATTCTCCCCCTTCGGGCGAAGCCGATTGGCACCGGCAGCACGTAAAAAGTACCGGAAATCACGGTAGCGGTTTGCAGGAGAAGATACTAAAGTATGAGCGTACTATCGTCCTAAACGAAAAACATACGAGTCGTAACTTATGTCAATATCAGCATATGTTTACGCGGCCGGTTACCAGGAACACCTCAAAAAAGAGAATCTGCGCCTGCAAAACGGGGCGGCACCAAGCGACACGCCTGACGGCGCGGAACCAAACATTCAGGGGACCCAGCAGTCTATGTCATCACAAGAAGACATCTCTTATGCCATTCAGATGACAGAAACCGTACTTTCCCCCGAAAGTAACCTGGAAACATTCGGTGCTACGGTTATTGATTATCATATAATCACGGAGCTCCTTGATGAGGTCGGGAAAGTCCGCATCCGGCATGGCCGTTTACATATTGAACGGCCACAGGTGATCACCCCTACGTATTACGCCAACCAACTTTTGGAGAATTTCGGGGAAGAAGCTTCGGAATATGCTGAGTGGCTGCGGAACAGCCAGCAGGGCTTACGCATCATCCAGTATGGCCTTCGATTCCGTAAGGAAGAAGCAGAAGAGGAAGTTGTGGAAGGCCAGATTAAAGAAGTTGCGGACCAGATTGCAGATCAGGAAAAAGGGAAAAATCTTGCCGGTGTTCTCATCGGTGTCGACGACATGTGGGAGGTTTCTCTTCTGAAATTCGCCAGTGAAGTCATTCAGGGCTCTGCCCAGACGCACTTCCGCGAACTCTCGAAGCACGGATTGCTCGAGGGAACAAGCAATGACATCCCAAACGCCGTACGCGTGGAAATCGAATCGGACTTCAGGAACGCAGAAGGTGACCGGGACCGAATACACGCACTGGGCAACAAGCTCCGGCAGTACGGCATTCTGGATGAGTATGAAGACCGTTTCTTCGAACTGGTCAAACAGCTGAGGGAATAATAACCACTCTCCCCGCCATGTTCAGATTTTCGTGCCGGCCGGAGATTAGCTGGCGGACACATGCCCGTGCTCATCTTCAATAAGCCGTTTTCCTATAAGGGCGGTAAAGAACGACCCCGTAAACACAAGATTCGCGTCAGCAGGCAAATCGCCCAGCGTACATATTGACGGTATACGCCGCCACGGAATGTCCCTGCGAGCAGCCTCCTCGCACAACGCATCAAGCTGCGAG
>CAJXKU010000360.1 GCA_913055945.1 uncultured Lentisphaerota bacterium
CCCCCCGTAGATACAGAACGAATTACGAATATTCAGTTCGGGAGACACAAGCTCAATAGAATCTGAAGTCGTATCGTTTCTTCTCCAGTCTTCTGTGCTTCTCTAAGACACGTGTTACAGCGCGGATAGACAGAAATGCGGACTGGAGGTATAGTTGAGCGCTGTAAGGCGACAATACCCCGGATGAAGGCGCGGTGGTTCCGGTTAACCTAAAATTTAGGGTTAAAGTTTACGGAGTTTGCCGCCTGAGAAGGAAGGGGAAATGTGTCTGTGTTGTTGAGTTGCAGGCCGCCGGAATGCAGACCGGACAGCTGTAACAGAGGAACAGATGCACAGCAAGCAGAGCGAGTACCACTGACAGGTTGATGTTTCGTTGGAAGAAGGGCGGAGAAGATGCACATTATCATTCTGGGAGCTGGAGACTTGGGCAAGCAGCTTGCCTGGACTTTATGTGAGCGCCCTAATGCCGTTGCAGTGGTGGATGAATCTGCCGGGCTCCTTGAACGATTAAAGGAGCGTCTCGATGTAATGACTGTGCAGGGCGACTGTGCGAATTTCAGTGTTTTGAAGAATGCCGGGGTACGGCAGGCTGATATTCTCATTGCCGCCACGGGCAGCGATGCTTCGAATGTTCTGGCTTGTCAGATCGCCCGGCATTTCGGCGTAAAAAAAACCATTTGTCGCCTTTCTTCTCACGGTTTCTTTTCCGAAAAAGATGGTTTTCCCGCAAGCACAGTCGGAATTGATCATGTGATCTTTCCGCAGGAAGAGACAGTCGAACGGATCACGTATGTGTTGAGGCACAAGAGCCTGGTCGAACGAATTCGCTTTGATGTGCCGGGCACGCAGATGACGGCGTTACATATTTCGAATGTTTCGCCGCTGGTGGGCGTACAGTTAAGGGACTTTCCTCACCCGGAGTTGTTATCCAGGCTTCGTTTCTCGGCGATTGTGAGAGACAGATCGCTGGAATACCCCCATGGGGATACAGTACTTCAGGGTGGCGACGAGGTGTATGTGAGTGGCGATTCGCAGAGTGTGGAATCGCTGATGGACCTCGCCGACCCGGACCATCAGCCATTTTCGTTGGTCGTGGTGGCCGGTATTACCCGCGTGTCCAAGATCCTTATCCAGCGTCTGCTCGAACAGGGGTATAAGGTTCGCGTTGTTGCGGAGAATGTAACGGCAGGGGAACGTTTGCTCGACGATCTGCCGGAGAAAGTGATGGTCATTAACGGGAATCCCACCGAAAGCGACGTATTGGAAGAGGCGGAAGTTTCTGATTGCGGTGCTTTTATCAGCACAATGCGGGCGGACGAAGAGAATATTCTGAGCGGGCTTTTGGCGAAGAAAATGGGGGCGGATAAGGTGATAACCGTGACAAATAAAGCGGAGTACATGGATATTGTCCCGGCGTTGAGCACAATAGACTGCGGGTTCAGTCCCCGTTTGGTTGCGGTAAACGCTGTGCTCAATCTGCTTGGTACGGAGACTGCCCGCGTGCATGCTATTCTCCACCGCTTTCATGCCTATGTCTATGAATTTGAAGTGCAGGAAGGCTCTCCGCTTTGTGGTAAACTTATTGAAGATTTCGAGTCAACGCCGTCCACAATTTTTTCGCTTGTTTTCCGCGACAACCGTATGATTCCCGCCACGGGGGATGTCCGACTCCAGGCAGGGGATCAGGTGGCGGCGATAACCACGCCCGAAGTTGAGCGCTTGTTGGAGCCGCTGTTCCGCAAGCACAGCATTCTGTCCCGCAAATGACGTGCGCGCAATTATGGGGAAGCAGTTGGGGCACGACCGGTTGAAAAACTTTGAATTGCGTTTTGGGAATCGTGTATGAATATTCGGATTGTTATACGTGTTGTATCTTCGCTCATGATCGTCATAGGTGTGGCGATGGCAACTTCTGTGCCGGTGGGGTGGCTGATGGGCGATGCTGAACGTGAACTGTGGCAATTAGGCCTGAGCGCCGCTGCTGTAATAGTGGTGAGCGGCCTGTTGCGGATGCTGATCAAGCCGGAAGGAGCAGTGGGTTTCCGCGAAGGATTTGGCATAGTGACGTTCAGCTGGCTGTTTGCCTCTCTGAGCGGTGCGGTACCTTTTGTGTGGGGGGCGGATCTGCACTGGTACGACGCGGTTTTTGAAACAATGTCGGGGTTTACGACGACGGGTGCGAGTGTACTTGATGCCTCGCTGCCTTTGACGAATGGTGAAACGCTCAGGCAGGGCATCAAGGATTTGCCGTTTGGATTAATATACTGGCGGAACCTGACGCAATGGCTCGGCGGTATGGGGATTGTCGTGCTGTCGCTTGTTATTCTGCCGTCTCTGGGGATCGGGGCGCATCAGCTCTATCGGGCAGAGGTGTCCGGTCCTACGGAGGCCCAGTTCACTCCGCGTATTGCAGAATCAGCGAAAATTCTCTGGCTTGTCTACCTACTTTTTTCTGTGCTGGAAGCGGCGTTGCTTTACGCCGGAGGGATGCCGCTTTTTGATGCCTGGTGTAATACCTGCGGCACCATGGCTACCGGTGGGTTTTCTCCCAGTCAGGCGAGCATAGGCGGTTATGAAAGCTTGTATCTGGAGATGGTGATTGTTGCCTTTATGTTCCTTGCCGGCAGCAATTTCATTTTACACTATCGGGCGTTGTGCGGTCGGCCGATCAGTTACTTTCGGGACGAAGAATTTCTATTTTATTTTGCCGTTATGGTTGGCGTAACGCTTATGTTGAGTGTCGTGCTTACGGGAACCGATATAGAGACAATGACAGGTGATATTCACGCCGATGCAGGTTTCTGGACTTCGCTGCGTTACGCGGTGTTTCAGGTGGTTTCCCTGGGGACCACGACCGGATTCGCCACGGCAAACTTCAACCTGTGGCCGGCGTTCTGTGTCCTTGTGCTGGTATACCTCATGTTTGTGGGAGGGTCCGGAGGCTCTACGGGCGGTGGAATGAAGCAGTCTCGGATCATCCTCCTGGTC
>CAJXKU010000361.1 GCA_913055945.1 uncultured Lentisphaerota bacterium
CGCGATTTTCAGCCGTAGCGGCGGATATATGGGAATAGGTTTTGCTGTTCCTGCAGATATGGTCAAATCTGTGATGGAGGAGTTGATAGAACATGGAAAAGTGACGCGCGGATGGCTGGGGGTTCGCATTCAAGAGCTTAGTCCTGATATTGCTGAGGCTGCCGGAGCCGAAACCGTGGAAGAAGGTGTGCGCGAAACCGCAGAAGAGAGCCCGGAGCAGGAAGAAACTGCAGAAGAAGAGCCGGTGGAGCGGCCTTCACAGAATATTGTTGACACCGGGGGAGCGGAGGCAGCAGAGTTTACCTCGAGGTTGGATGCGGGACTGGCACAGGCCCCCCGAAATATTGAACCCGGTCAGAAAATCGAGGGTACCGTTACGACAATAGATTCGGGGAATGTCTACGTGGATATCGGATCCAGAAGCGAAGGCGTGCTTGATCGTTCACAGGTGCTGGACGAGGAGGGGAATCTGACTGTTGACGTGGGGGATCAGATAGAAACGTACTGTGTCTCCATGGAAGAGGATCAGGTTGTCCTGGCGCGCCAGTTAGAGCAGGAAGTGGGTGATCTGGAGACTCTGCGGGACGCCTATAATTCCCGTGTTCCTGTAGAGGGAAAAGTTGAGGACGAATGTAAAGGCGGCTTCAACGTGACAGTAGGAGGCCGACGTGCCTTCTGTCCGTACAGCCAGATTGATCTGCAGAAGGCCGATCCGGAACAATACAAGGGGCAGCAGTTGTCTTTTCTCATTACCGAGTTCGGCGAAGGTGGTCGCAACATCGTCGTCAGTCGCCGGCAACTGCTTGAAGAAGAGCGTGACCGTAAACAACAGGAATTGCAGGAAACGCTGAACATCGGTGACCGCGTGTCCGGAAAAGTCCGCTCGATCATGCCCTTCGGGGTTTTTGTGGATCTGGGCGGTGTTGACGGTCTGATTCCGCTGCGGGAACTCTCCTGGGAGCGCGGGATTGATCCGCACGACGTTGTCCGGGAAGGCGAGAAAGTCTCAGTCGTCATTCAGAATATCGACTGGCAGAATCAGCGGATAACGCTGAGTCTCAAGTACGCGCGGGGAGATCCATGGAAAAACGTGGAAGAAAGGTACCATGCGGGAGGTCGCTATAAGGGAAAGGTGACGAGTTTGGCTTCATTCGGTGCTTTCGTGCAGCTTGAGCCCGGTGTCGAAGGTCTCCTTCATATTTCGAAAATTGCCGGAGGTAAGCGGATTAACCATCCCAGTGAAGTCCTGAATGAAAAAGATGAAGTGCAGGTGTCGGTTGACCACATTGACGTGGAACAGAAGCGCATATCCCTATCCATGGAGGAATCGGGTGTTAAAGCTGAGCCTCAGTCCGCCGAGTTATCGAAGGAAGGGGCGGAAGAAGTCAAAGAGGGGAACGAAGTGACCGGTACAGTGGACGGTGTTCGGGATTTTGGCATATTTGTACGTCTGCCCGATGGGCGTACAGGTCTGCTGCATGTGAGCGAGCTTGAGTTGAAGGGATCGGCCAATCAGCAGAAAGCTATGCATGACACGTATCCGCCCGGTTCGACAATTTCCGTACGGATAAAATCGATAAAAGGTGAAAGGATTTCTCTGACTATAAGTTCGCGCGACAGTTCGGAACAGGAAACGTCCGATTCTCCGCAGGAGCAGAAGTTGCGGGAAAGCGGCGGCGGTGAACTCGGGAACCTGGGAGATCTGCTGGGCGACGTGGACATTGGTAACTGATAGGGGCAGGTGGTAGCGTCCGATCTATGGAGTCTGCCTGTTTCTACCCAAGCGATCCAGGGGCGATGCATGGATAAAGAAAGAAAAGAAGAAGGGCAGATTGAGAGAGAGCTTGAAGGCAAACAAGTTCCTGAGCAGGAACGGATTGATTGGGCGTGCCGTGTATTGCAGTCAATACGGGATAACCTGAATAAAGTCGTCTTCGGAAAAGAAGAACAGATAGAGGCGATTCTCAACGCTTTTTGCGCAAAAGGCCACATTCTGCTGGAGGATCACCCCGGCGTGGGAAAAACCCTTCTTGCGCGGGCATTCGGCAAAGCTGTGGGGTTGGATACCTCCCGTATTCAGTTTACGCCGGATGTGGTACCCGGAGGTGTAACCGGCACCATGGTGTACAGCCGGCGTGAAGAGAGGTTCACATTCCGGGCAGGGCCTGTTTTTACCAATATACTTTTGGCAGACGAAATCAACCGGGGCACTCCGCGGACGCAGTCCAGCCTTCTTCAGGCCATGGAGGAACAGGCGGTAACGGTTGAGGATGCCCATTACGAGCTCCCTTATCCGTTCTTCGTGATTGCTACCCAGAATCCGCTTGAGGTACATGGGACCTTTCCGCTGCCGGAATCACAACTGGACCGTTTTATGATGTTGCTCAGCCTTGGTTATCCGGATACACGAGCGGAAGATGAAATCCTTCGTACCTATGCGAGCCCCGGAGATCCGTTGGAGGAAGTGGAAGTGGTGCTTTCACCCGAAGAAGTGGGCCAACTTGCGGAGCTCAGTGCAGGCGTATACGTAGGGGAGAAGGTTCGAGCCTATATCCTTGATCTGGTCAACGAAATTCGCGAGGATTCCCGTATAAAAATGGGGGTGAGTCCGCGGGCCGCCTTAGGTCTGGCACGTGCTGCGCAGGGGCGGGCCTTGATGAAAGGACGCGACAGCGTGCTCCCCGATGACGTAAAATGTCTGGCTGTAAATGTTCTTGCTCATCGGGTGGTCCCCGTTTCTTACTCGGATTCGTCCGGGGAAATTCTCCGCGAGCATTTAGATCGAGTCCCCGTCCCCGAGGCCTGACGGTTGGAAGCTTTTAAACGGGCGGGAAAAAATGAATCAGGAAAATCCGGTTGCGGTATGAATCCAGTTGAAAGACCGCTGGCTGAAGTCATAACCCTCCCGTTAACGGGCGTTCTGCTGGTCTACAGTTTCGGGACGGGAACTTTTGTCATACCCGCTCTCTCTGCTTTT
>CAJXKU010000362.1 GCA_913055945.1 uncultured Lentisphaerota bacterium
AGTTCGACTTCGCTGACGGCGCGTTACACCCCCCGGGCCCGATCCGCCGAACCAAGCATAGTTCTGAGGTCATGTTTTACGCTTCAGGCACCGTACATGTCACGGAATCGGAAAGTGAAATACCTGCAATCAAGAAATGCGTTTGGCCATGGTTAGCAACAGAAATGCAGAGACGAACCAAACGTCCGGGATAACCACCGGATACCAATCGGACATTGCTCGATGTATCATGGAATATCCGGTATAGGAAGAGAAAACGTTTATTCCAATGCTGAGCATTCCCCCCGCAGCAGCGCCATTTTCAGATCCATGTACGTCCGGAAGTTATCCCATGAAACATCCGGAGGTATGGTGTGATCCACGGTCGGAATAAAACCGCCTTCTTCGATCAGCGGAATGAATTCCTGAAGATGTTCTTTGATTGCTTCTTTGCCTTGGGAGAGGACACGCTTGTCCACGCCGCCCCATAAGCGAAGCGAGCGGCCGAACTGTTCCCTCCATTGCTGCGGACTGACACCGGCAGCCCGCTCTATTGGCCAGATTGTGTCCACACCCGCATCAAGAAGCAGGGGAATCAAAGCTGTTGGGTCACCGTCTGTATCAACAGCAATGTATCGAGTACCTCGAGCGCGGAAAAAATCCACAAGTCGTCTCAGATGCGGAAATATGTACGTGCGGAATGTGTCGGGCGAAAGCAACGGCCCTCCTTTCATGGACATATCTTCGTTCAGTACAAAATAATCCACTTGAATTCTGTCCAGAACCGGCCGACAGGTTTCGATGATGAAGTCAGCAAAAAACGACATCATTTCATGCATAAGCTCGGGATAATCGTACCAGGCGAAAGAAAGATTTTCGGTACCCATCAGTTCACGGGCGCGCCAGTAGAATCCTCTGGCGGCGCAGTTCTTCCCCATCACCAGGGGATAATCGCGCTCTTGCCACTCAGCAACTAATTCATCCAGATCCGCAGGATATCGTTCCGGGATGGCAGGTTTGAGCCGGGACTTGATCTCAGGGAAATCTTCGGGTTTAGTTACAGGGAACTCAAGGTATTGATCCATTGACATGCGGGTACCGTACGTCGTACCTTCCTTTAAACTTTTCGACACAATACCGCCTTCATTCCGGGCAATAACGTACTCATCTGTTTCTTCGATAACCTCAGGTTCGAAAGGAGGTATAAGATCAAAGTTCACGTCGATGAATTCTCTGTAATCCAACGCCAGCGCGGGTTCGCCGGTGAACCAATCCCAGGTGAAGTCTTTGGTTATTTCCGGACATTCCCGTTCCCACCGGGCCCGTGTCTGCCCCCATACACCAAGTTCGTGATTGGGCCGACGATCACACGAATCATACTCCATGCACGCAAGGAACCGGTCCAAACTGGAAGCGTGAACATATGTCTGTTCGGAACGATTATTCATAGATAAACTGGGCGGTTACCGTTGTACCACGGTCTGTACGTAAACGACACCAATGTGCGCTTAGACCGCGTGGAAAAACATAGCAACCATAACCATTTTCGGTTTTCACAACCGCGTACCGGTGCCAGCAGCCATTGCCCTGAATATCCAGTTCAATGCTGACATTCAGAGACTCATCGCCGTCGTGACTGACATGCAGACACTTATCCTTAAACCCCATCATCAGAAAAGGATCAGAAGGCTGGTCCGCTTCAACAGGTGTCTGCCACCAGGGACCGCCCCACCCGGCAGGTTTACCGCCGAAAGACCAAAGGTCATCGGTTTTGCCGAACCAAAGATTTGATTGAGGCTGTCCTGCGAATGGGTGGACGTCACCCAGCGGCGTGGTCTGATCCCCGGCCAGAACAAGCAGACCGTTCCAGCTACAGAAATCCCCAACCACACGCAAATGTCGACATATAGGCACAATTCCCCATACCGCATTGTCGTACGTCATCGCCGGCAACTCATAAAACAAACCACTGGCGTCCATCAGTAACCGCTCCGACTCCACCTCTCTGATGCGCGGCCATTCCGTGGTAAACGCGTGGTCCTGCGTGTGTGTCCCGCGAGGCAGCCGGTATCTCATCCAACCGTCAGCCGGCAGATATACGTACAGAAGAGCCGAAGCTCGGTCCTGACCGACAGCGAAAATGGCCTGCCCGATGCCCCTGTTGGTCCCCGTCACTGTATTGAACTGGGTGCGCGCCAGGATACACCAACTTTGTCCGTCCCATTCCGCAAGACGTCCCGCACTTTCACCCCTTTCGAAATCCTTGTGATAATAGCTGTTATTCGCCACTACCACACGACCGTGATCGGTAAACGCATCCTTGAAATGGGGATTGTCTTCTACTTCCAGCTCCTGAACAAGGTCATAAAGATACGACACCTCTAAAGTGTATACATCTGCTTCGTAGAATTCCCCTTCCATGCCGAGGAAGTAGACTTTATTTGCCGGATCGGTTAAGTGCCTGGCTGTGGCGGCCAAGCGTATATCCACCAAATCAGAAAACGTACGAACGTTGCCCTCAGCATCAATCACATGCGGCCCGAGAATCAGTTGGTTGGACTCTCTGTGGATAAGCCGATTCGCATAAGTACCCACAACACTTGCTTCATGTTTGGTCAATGTCATGTCGTCGTCAACGGTAAAAAGCCCTGTTCCGCTTCCTGTGGGCGATTTGTGCGCTACATACGTCACAAACCAGAGCCGGTCCGCCCACGGCATGAGAGCACCGATACCCGTCTCGGAACGAGCCGGCGTATGCCCTGCTTTTACCCCCAAATGCGGGAACGTGCCGTTGATGTGCACGGAAGATCGAACCTCATAACCTTTGTCGGACATACAACGCTTCCTTCAACTTTTCTACTGCATTTCAAACAGCGCCACGTCCTCTTTTGCGAAGTGGTGTGAGTCGGTATCCCGGATCGGTTCCTCCGGATTCTCGC
>CAJXKU010000363.1 GCA_913055945.1 uncultured Lentisphaerota bacterium
GTTCGCGGGTGACATAATCACTTTCCTGCAAATCGGTGACCTTGACGACATCAACAAGTTTGTTGAGCTGTTTATCAATCTGTTCCAGGACAGCGTCGTCTCCCGATGTCACGATGGTCATCCTGGATAACGAATGGTCACATGTAGGACTTACAGTCAAACTTTCAATGTTGAATCCGCGCCCGCTGAATAAGCCTGCGATGCGAGCCAGAGCGCCGAACCGGTTTTCTACGAGAACAGAGATCGTATGTTGCATCGAGCCTCCTTGCGTTCGTAAATAAGCATATAGGTGATATTTTCTGAAAGTGTCCCTGTCCGTTTCTCAGTGTGTTCAGTGGGGACATTCACACGTAAAAAATCGTTGTCAATCAACCCGCGTAACAACGATATCTTCGTTCACTCGCTCGCGGAGAACCCGCTGAATTCCGTCTTTCAGCGTCTGGTTGGCATGTGGACAACCACCACAGGCTCCTGTAAGGCGCACCTGGACATCGGTACCTTTGAGGGAGACCAATTCCAGATCTCCTCCGTCTGCCTGTAAAGCATTGCGCAATTCCTCAAGCACTTCTTTGATCTGTTCTTCCATAACTCATAGTCCCTTATTGGCAGTAGTGGTGACAGTTCACAGTCGAGCGGATTATCCGTTCGCTGTACACGCCGTTTAAACAATAGTATAACCTCCCTGTGGGAGGGTAACAAGCCTTTTTGTTCTCAATACCCTTTTTCAGGTTGTTTATGTTACTCTAATGCCGACAGATGTTCCTGGACTCTTGTCAATTTGTCTTCTTGATCCTGAAGATTTCGACGCTCTTTTGCGACGACTTCTTCAGGTGCCCGCTGGATAAAGTTTTCGTTGTTCAATTTCGTCCGGCTCTTCTCGATACGTTCGCGGATTTTCTGTTCCTGATTCTTGAGGCGCTCTTTCTCCGCCGCGATATCAATCAGTCCCTCAAGCGGTACATAGGCAGTTCCCATGGAAGTTACAGCGGTGGCTTTGGGGCCTTCGATGACTTCCTCGGTTTGCGTGTCTTGAATGTGAACGCTTTTCGCGTTGGTCAATTTCTTTATCGAGTCGGTCTCAGTTTCGAGAAATTTTTTGTAAGATTCGGCGCGCGGCATGAGCACAGTGTCTATTTGCGCTGAAGGTGTTATTTGATAACTGGTTCGAATATTTCTTACGGCTCGAATCAATTCAAACTTCTCACTTACCAGTTGTTTTTGTTGTTCCTGTACCCCCATTCTTTCCAGGTCGGAATCAGCGAACTCTGCCGGCCAGGCCGAGATCATGATGGAGTCGTTTTCACTGGCAAAACCGAGCTGGTGGAAAACTTCTTCTGTTATAAAGGGCATAAAGGGGTGCAGGAGCCGCAGGAAGGAAGAGAATACCGCATCGAATACCCGAAAAGTCGGGGTCGAGTCTGCCTGCTCGGTCTGATCAAATACGGACTTGCATGATTCCAGATACCATGAGCAGAACTCGTTCCAGAAGAAATCATAGACGGCATGGGTAGCTTCGTGAAAGTAAAAGTTGTTCAAAGCTTCCGTGACCTGGCTGATCACCTCGTTGCAGCGGGCCAGAATCCACTGATCATCCGCCCGAAGATCTGAAGCGTTGATATCGCTGAGCTTGTCGTCCGTTTGGACGGGGGTCGCGTAGCCGTTCCGGAATCGGGCAGCGTTCCATATTTTCGTGGCAAAGTTACGCCCGATTTCACACTTCTGATTGCTGTAGCGGATATCCTGCCCCATAGGGGCCAAGTATATAATCGTAAAGCGGAGCGCATCTGCGCCGTAATGCTCAATGACTTCAAGCGGATCGGGCGAGTTGTTCAGGCTTTTGGAAAATTTACGCCCCTGTTCATCGCGGATGATAGAGGTGAAGTAGACGTCTTTGAAGGGGATTTCGCCCATAAACTTGAGTCCCGCCATGATCATGCGGGCTACCCAGAAGAAAATTATGTCGGGCCCGGTGACAAGGCTCCGGGTGGGATAAAACGCCTTAAGGTCAGGCGTTTCTTCCGGCCATCCGAAGACAGAGAACGGCCACAGCCAAGAGCTGAACCATGTGTCCAGGACATCTTCGTCCTGGTGAAATTCTTCGGTATGACACTGCGGGCAGGAAGAAGGCGCCTCCCGGTCTACGACGATCTCCCCGCAGCCGGCGCAATAATAGGCCGGAATCCTGTGCCCCCACCACAGCTGGCGACTGATGCACCAATCCTTAATGTTCTGCATCCAGTGACGATACGTTTTGACCCATTGGGGCGGGTGGAAGCGGATTCGGCCATCCTCTACGGCCTGAAGTGCAGGTTCCGCCAGCGGCTTCATTTTCACGAACCACTGTTCTGACAGTCTGGGTTCAACCGGTACATCTCCGCGTTCTGAATATCCCACTTGATGGGTGTAATCCTCCACCCGTTGCAACAGGCCCAATTCGCGAATACGGTTTACAACCGCTTCCCGGCATTCTTCTCGAGCCATACCCTCGAATTCCTCTCCAGCATTGGCGTTCATCGTGGCATCATCGTTCATTACATCAATCGTGGGTAAATGGTGCCGGGCTCCCATCTCGTAATCGTTCGGATCGTGGGCGGGGGTGATTTTTACAGCGCCGGTACCGAATTCGCGCTCTACCTGCGGATCTGCTACAACCGGAATTTCACGATTGATAATCGGTAAAGTCACTGTCTTGCCGATGAAATGTGCGTAGCGGGTATCCTCGGGGTGAACCGCGACGGCTGTGTCCCCCAGCATCGTCTCCGGCCGGGTCGTGGCGACGGGGAGGTGGCCGGAACGGTCCGTAAGCGGATACAGAAAGTACCACAGCTTCCCTTGCACTTCTTTGAAGGTAACTTCTTCGTCGGAAAGGGCTGTTCGAGAAGCGGGACACCA
>CAJXKU010000364.1 GCA_913055945.1 uncultured Lentisphaerota bacterium
ACCCCGTTTTTACCGCTTCGCAGAACAATACAACGCGTTCACCGGATGAAAACAAAGGCCGACAGGAAATGCATGAACTGGCCATGCAGGAACTGCAGCAACTGCCGCCGGAGCAACGGAATGTCGTGCTGTTAAAAATGATTGAAGGTATGACGCTCCGCGAGATCGGCGAAGCAACCGGATTGAAAATAGGCACTGTGAATTACAGACTTACGCAGGGGCTTAAGAAACTTGCCGAGCGACTTAAAGCATTCGGCGCGATTGAGTGACGTAAAGACCTGCCAGGGAGTCTGAACAAAAACATTCGAAAATAAGCTTATGAAGTGTAATGAAATACAGAACCATCTCGGGTCGTATATATACGGCGAACTCCAGAACGAAACCCTGGTCCGGCAGATAGAAGAGCATCTTTCGTCGTGCAGGACATGTAGACGAACCTGCGACGACCTCCGTAAGGCTTCCGGCGTTCTGGAACAGGCCCTTGCAAATGAGTCGCCCATGCATTTGACCTCTGAACGACGTCAAAACATTCAGAATCCGGAACGTGCAGAAGGAACAGAGCGCCGCCGGTATTCTACGGAGCCCAGGCAGCAACACCCGGCGTCTGATCGCAGAAAACAGTGGCTGCGACTGGCTCTGCCGGCCGCTGCAGTCCTTGCTTTTGCCGGACTCCTGGCCGGGTTGTTTATACCGTTCGGCAGCACGGTTAGAGAAAAAGCCAGAATTGCTTCCGAAGACCGTTCAACTCAGAAAGTGGGGCCCGTCTCCGCCGCACAAAAGGAAAAGCGCGGAAGGGATGTAGTGGCCTTCGCCCCGACGGATTCTTTCAAACAGTCAAACGCTCGCTCTCAGCCCGAAACTCTACACCGAAAGGCCGGTAAACGAAAACCCCTGAAGAAAAAAGAGCCAACGCGCAAGGAAATTACGGCAAAGTCCACTTCCGCACTGAAAGACGTCGATGGCCAACCCGAGGAAAAGCAAAAAGAACCGTCTGCTCCCCGCGCAGGGGAGCAGAAAACACAAGCGCCTTCCCCGCGCACTGAAAAATCGGCTGAGTCCGCCGATATGGCAATAAAGGACCGTCGCCGAGCGTTCGCCGAGCAGGATGTCAAAAGCGCCGACACAATGGACAAATCCAGAGACAGAATGGAGTTTGAAAGCGAGGGAACTCTCCCCAGCAATCTCGCGGCAGAACCTTCCCCACCACCCGTATTCACCCCGAAAGCACCCAACCCCGTCCTTCAGACACAAACGTCCGAGGCATCCGTATGCAGACTGAACACAGATACCGCATCGTATGCCATTGCACGGCAGTACCTGAATCAGAACAAACGGCCGCCCCCGGCGGCAATACGGACAGCGGATTTTATAAACGGCATGAACCCCGCGTACAGCTTTCCAAAGAAAAAGCAACATTTCAGCATAAACGTTACCGGCGGTCCTTCGCCGTTCGAGGAAAACAAACTGCTGCTGCAGATCGGCATCCAGGCGCAAGAGACGGATAAACAGGCGCGCCCGCCAGTCCATGTAATCGGGCTTGCAGATGTTTCACACTCGATGGGCGGTGAACAGCGTTTCGGCCTGGTGAAAACAGCGCTGAAAACACTGCGCCATCACCTGACCCCCTCAGATCGACTTACACTTATCTGCTTCCGCGATAAGCCATACATGCTCTTGAAGAACGCCCGGTCGGTATCTGAAGACAAACTACACCAGCTATTGCAGAAAGTGGAGACCTGCGGACGGACAAATCTTCTCGCAGGGCTTGAATCGGCTTACAAAGAAGCGGATCAGGAGAAGTACAGCGGGCACGAAACGCATATCCTCCTGTTTTCCGACGGAGCAACCAACGAAGGACCTGACACAGTCACTACTTTACAGAAACGAATGAAACGATTCGCCCAGCAGGAAGTCTCTTTCACCAGCGCCGGCGTGGGTGTCGGCACCTACAACGGCGATATTCTCCGGATGCTTGCACAGCGATCGGGCGGTCAGTACGTTCATATAGATTCAGCCTCTCGGGCGGAAGAACTCTTCGCCGAACAGGGATCTGCTACCAGTCCGCGAACAGCCACCCGCATACGAGTCCAAACAACCTTCAACCCCGATTATATACAAGGTTACAGGTTGCTGGGCCACAGACATCATAACGCACTGCCGGAGACTGATAAAAAACAAGAGGAAGCCGTGGACGAGCTAAGCGCAGGAGACAGTATGCACGCAGGGCAATCCGGCACGGTCTTGTACGAATTGACCCCTTCCGCCGATTTCCAGCTGCTGCGACGTCATACCCCCTCGGAGTTACTTGGTAAGGTTTATCTGCGCTACAGACGTATTGGACGGGATGCCCCCCTGACGATGGAACAGAAAATATCCCGGAAGCATATCCATCCTTCGCCTCTTTCAAAAACTTCACCTCAGTTGTTGCGAACCGCATGCGCCGCCCAATTCGCAGAAATTCTGCGTGAACCCGACGCTGGTGATCTGCAAATCCTTACGAAAATTCTCAAACGCCTTCAAGAAACAGGCAGGAAAAAGACAGACGACACAAGTGCCCGGGAACTTCTCCGTCTTATCCCTAAAGCGAGGTGACGAGAATGGCTATTTTATCCGGTGAAGTACCACCCGCCGACAACCGCGTCAAGTGAGACTAACTGCGTTAAGCGACTCGTTACCGTTAAAACCGCGATTAGTCTCTTGTTCGGGGTGTCTGGACGTTGGCCGGCGGCCAGGCTCGTATGAGAGAACTGCGTTCAGCGCGTCGTCAACATCTAGGATGTACTTGTCCCGCTGGACGCAGTCCCTCGTATGAGACTCGCCGGGTAAAGATCCGGCTGAAGCCGGAACTAC
>CAJXKU010000365.1 GCA_913055945.1 uncultured Lentisphaerota bacterium
CGGATGGTGCGCGGGGGTATTCATACTACAATAAAGGCGAGCAGAACCTTTTTCTGCGCTGCTTCAGCCGCAGCGGACGGCACGATTTCACCCAGAGTGGTTTCGTAACGGGACCGAACGCGTTCGTTGATTGTCTGGCGACGGAGGCTTATGCAGGTACGGAGCCGCATATGTATTTTTCCAACGGACTGCTATACGACAACGTGCGCGTTGAGGGACCCGCCGCGTCAATAAATGTAGTGAGCCATGGTGACGATGCGTCAGGCCACGGCTGGCAGGGGGCATGGACGATAATGTGGAACAGCGGCGCGAAGGGGATATGGGAAGGCTGAGAAAAGATCTGCAGGATGTGAAATAAATTGGCATTTTTGGTTATGCCGTATATGGTTATAATCAGTTTTCACAAAAAAGAGATTGGCGGGTGTCAATTTCCTCATGGAGCCTCATCCTCGGCGGGCGGGAACATGAGCAATTAAGTAGATGTCGTAAACGGTTACAAAGGAGGACATCGTATGTATAGGTCAGCAAATGCAGGTAAGAAAAGGAATCTGATGGTTGGTGTTTCGGCGCTGCTGTTGGTACTGAGTTTCACCGGTAACGGATATGCTCAGGAATATGCTCCCCCCTGTGCGCATGCGCTAAAATTCTCTGGGTCTGACGCTTATGTCCGCGTGCCTCAAAAGCAGCTTGTGGAGGGGGGTGAAATCACGGTGCTCGCCTGGGTGAACATAAACGATGTCAAGGCTGAGAAACTTGCAGTATTATTTACAGGGGCCGGGTGGCATAGAAAAGGCCTGAAATTTTTAATACACAGTGAAAAGGTAAGGTTTCAACTGGGAAGCGGCAGCGGCGAGATCACAAATCCCACAGGGAAAATACCAGTAGGTGAATGGGTCTTAGTCGGCGGCATGTGGAAAGACGGAAAAAGATATCATATTATTAACGGTGACGTTATAAAGGCGGGAGAGTGGTCCGGAGGCTACTACCCGAACCCGGATTCCGACATGTACATCGGACAAATCCTCAATCCAGCCGGTGATGCCTGGCGCCCGATGGAGGGAAAAATCGCCGATGTCCGCATCTATGACCGGGCTCTCTCCGAGGAGGAAATCGCGGACAGCATGACGAAGCCTTTAACCGGCAGTGAAGAGGGACTGGTCGGCTACTGGCCCCTGAACGAGGGCATGGGGAATATTGCCTACGACAGGACGGCCGGCAAAAACCATGGATATATTTCCTCCGGTGCCGAATGGACGCAACTCTCGCCCGATCGCGTAATGGAGCCCTCGGGATTACCCCTTCTTGTCAGACATAACGTGTATGAGAATCCCGCTGAGTCTGTGTCTCTTCTGCTGGATGTTCTGAAGGATCCGGATAAAAATCCTCTGGTGCGAAGAGAAGCGGGGAAGTTGCTTGGAAAAGGCGGAGTAACGCTGTCATCAGACAACGCGAACATATTACTGGACATTCTGAACGACCCGGATGAAACACTTGAGGTACGGCAGGTTATTACTGATACGCTGGCAAAACTGGGCACTGCGAAAGAAGAAACCGCTTCAGCCTTACTGGACATTCTGAACGACCCGGATGAAGCAGTTGAGCTACGGCAGGCTGTTCCCGGTGCGCTGGCAGAGCTGGGCACTGCTGAAGAAGAAACCGCCTCAGCCCTACTGGACATTCTGAACGACCCGGATAAAGCAGCTGAGGTACGGCAGGTTATTCCCGAGGCGCTGGTAAAGTTAGGTGTTGATGAGGAACAAATCGCTCCCGGGCTGGCGGAAATGCTGTCTCCCGATAATCCGCCGGAAGTGCGCCGCGCGGCCGTAGCAGAATTTCACGAGCTGGGGATTGATGTCAAGGAGTATTATCAGGACCCGCTGGTAGAATGGAATAACGGACAGATGAAACTGGTAACTGACCGCCGGGGCGACCGGATTCCCGATTACTCATACGTGGGCTATCACCACAGTGAAAAACCGATACCGGATGTGGAAGTGGTCAGGACGCTGGAACCGTTGCCAGGCAGTCAGGATGATACAGATCGGATACAGCAGGCCATTGACGAGGTCTGTAAACTTGCACGCAATGAAAACGGTTTTCGCGGCGCCGTGCTTCTGAAGGCGGGCAAGTATCGCACCACAGAACCACTGCGGATCAAAGCGAGCGGTGTTGTCCTGCGCGGCGAAGGCCGCCGCAATGACGGGACACTGATAAAGTCTGCTGCGAGCACCATTGTCAGTATAGGGGGATGGCACGAAGGAGAAAAAGCCCGCGGACTTCATAAGATGCAGGTAAAGGCCCGCAGCCGGATCGCTCAAAAGCGGCTGGATGCCGGAAGCCGGCGAATCGAAGTCGAGGATGCCTCGGCGTTTGAACCCGGCGATCTGGTCCGCGTTAATCGTCTTCCCAATAAAAAATGGCTTGACTTGTCGCCCGTCCCCGGGAATACACACCTGGAAATCCCTATCAGGTACGATAGACGTGTCAAAAACGTAGACGGTGATACGGTAACGTTTGAGGTTCCGATTCCAATGGCGATTGAAAAGAAATACGGCGGCGGCACGCTTACCAGGATCGAACGCCCGGAGGGCTGGATTGAAGAGGTCGGCGTGGAACATCTGCAACTCGTGGCAGATGTTGAAGCGCAGTGGAAAAGAGAAGGGAGCTACAGCATTACCCCGTGGCCGGATCATGCACATGCAGGGGTGAGTGTGACCGGCGTAACCGACGGCTGGGTGCGGGGGGTAACCGTCCGGCATGTATGGCGCAGTGCCGTGTACTTGAGCTCACAAACAG
>CAJXKU010000366.1 GCA_913055945.1 uncultured Lentisphaerota bacterium
CCTGTCCAATTGTAAGTTTTTTCAAGCCGAATAACTCCGGCATAGTCGTGTTCCACAGCCAATGGAAAAGCCGTGTGATGACGATAACACCAAGGGGAACCAAAAGCAAAATAAGAATCAGTTCTAAGTTGTGCATCTGTCCTTGCCTTTTTCTTATATACCGAACGCAGCCTTCACTTGCGCCGCACGAAGTAAGGCGTCAAGTGAAAGGCTTTGTTAGCTTTGATCTGTTTAGTCATTTTCATGCTTTTGATTACATCCAAAATCTAATGCAATGCACGGTTCAGTACCGTTGACCCAAGCATCGTGACCTGCAGTCAATTCAAAGGCATCTCCGGGACCAATAATTTGCTCTTCGCCACTTGGACTTTTTATAACGAGGCTTCCCGATATGACATATCCAATATGATTTTGACTCCGCTTGCCCGTTTGCTTACCAGCATGCTTGGACCAGCACCAACCTGGCTTGTAAGTACCCAACCCAATATACGATGTCCTGAGTTTTTCCGCTGATCGAGAACTTCCGTCGATAAATTCTCTTGTGTTTTCAGACAGTCTGAGGTTCTTAACTACGATTTCTTTTTCCACTTTTCCTCCTTGCAGTATGCATAGATAGCTAAAGCCAAGGCTCAATTACAGGTATGTCGCGACAGCGGAATACACAGTCAAGTGATGGATACGTTGGCATTTAAGATTAAAGATCGAGGGCAAACCAAATTGCTTTTCCGACATCGACCATTTTTATTTGAGGAACAGACGTGATAAACGAGCCGATCTTTGCCTTGGGTACAGTCTGAAGATGATCACAATTGATTGCGCAGTCCTGCGGCATACCGTCGTCCGTCTTCGAAAGAAACACCTCTGACGGGATATCCCGGATTGTTGTAGTTATCGGCGCAATCGTCACTTCTCCAAGATATGTCAATACAGAATCCCGGGTCAATATCAAAACCGGTCTCTTTTTATCACGGCGCGTAAACTTGTACCAACGTATTTCACCACGCCTCATTCTTCACCCCAAGCTTGTTCTTCTTCCCACACAGAGAACTCGTCCGCACTGACGGGGTTTTGTTCATAACCTCGCCTATGTTGTTGTTCCAGTTGTTCAACATTGTACCGGGATATAGCGTCGCGGAGTGCTTTTCGGGTGAAAGCAGAACGGCTCGTATGGAGTTGTTTCGATAGACGATCTACCGCTTTTATGAGATCTTCATCAAGTGTCATCTGGATGGTTTTCATAGGTCACCTCTTATATGGATTTCTACCATTATTATAATCCACATCCTCCAAAGATCCAACGTCCCTATTGCCCAACAAGTGATTCTCATGCATAGATGCACTGCTCGGCTGCGAGCTACGTTCAGTGTCGGACCGCAGAATGCACGAAGGAATCTCGCACCGGTCCGACGGACAGATTCCTCCTTCTTCCTTGCAGAATTCCGGCTGAGTGCTCGTAAACGATAAGACAGCATGGCCCGGCGGTTCCCGGTTACCGGGAACTGAACTCTGCCGCTCAGTCGCCTGCCGTTGTTGCTTCCATCCCGTACGCAAACGGCTCGTACCGAAACAGAAAAGCCCGCGTTTATAAAAAATGGCGAACGGCGGGACAATTGGGCATTTTTCTGTACCGATCGGCGAAGTCGCAAGATCCCGACCTTTATAAAGTGTCGGGACCGATCCGTGGAGTGCCGGCGGCTTGACGCCGCCTTAATACGCCGCGGCCCGGCGCGGCGGACCCCCCACAGTTTTTCGTTAGACCGCGAAATTGGTAACCATTAAGCTGGGAGGTGAAGAAGTGCAGACAGGCACCGCACTTATACCCTGGGAACGCCGAGCCCCAGCTCGGCCAGATGACCCGAGCCCCAGCTCGGCCAGATGACCCGAGCCCCAGCTCGGCCAGATGACCCGATACGCAGCCCGAAACTGCCTTTTCCAGTGACTACAGCCAATATGCTATCACCCTTCCATATTTGAGCCACCCCGCCGGAGCGCAGATGGTACGCGTGCTTATCAAGCTTAATGGTTACCGAAATTGCCCTCAAAAACGCGCTCTAATAGAGTATGTGGAGGCTCTAAATGTGCGTAACTCTCTGTACTGTCGAGATGTCACAAATTGGGAAAGGGCGCCCCGGCCGCATGTCAATTTTAGTCGGCTCAGTTTGTAGTACCGGCTTCAGCCGGTACTTTTAAGCTATCAGCTCCGAAGGTGCGGGTTCACCTGAGGGTAGCACAGGCATCCTTGCCTGTAGAAACAGAGGAAATGAGCCCCCACGGGGCGATGTCATCATAGCCTTGCCGAGCCGTAGGCTCTCTAAGCCGGAGGCCAGGGTAAGCGCCAGCGCAACCCTGGGTAAAAACGTGCACCAGCCGTGTTCCGGGCTGTAAGCCCGGCTCAACGGGAAAGTTTACTGGCCACGAAAAGCCACGAGAAACCACAAAAAAGGATTCTGCGCCCGGCGTCGCTGCGAAGAACTTCGCTAAGTTCTTGTGGATTTTTGGGACTTTTGGTGGCAGTAGATCAGTTGCTCAAATTAAAAATCGCTCACAGCGCGTGGACGGGGCAGGGGAGATGTATCTGGCAACGGGAAAATGTGTTTTACGAAAAATTGTCCCATGATAAAGTGACGCCGTTTTCACCCCAGCCGAAGTCGTTTGAAGCAGTGCAGTGGGCCGGTAATCCGGGTCTCGCCGCGGCTGAATTGTTTGTTGAGCGCTTCGCGGGATTCACGGCACAGTGCGGCCGTTTCCTGAACGAATGACTTCGAACCGATGACAGCACCGTCGCTCC
>CAJXKU010000367.1 GCA_913055945.1 uncultured Lentisphaerota bacterium
GGGGACACACACCCCATCCGGCACATGCCCTTATTTACGATTCGGGCACCTTCCGGACAGGTGCCCGAATCGTAAATGTTGTGCGGAGAAGGATATTGACTGTGAAAAATCTGAAGAGGAAAAACCTCGGTGGAGAAGAGTCTCTGTGTTATGTCGGGTCAGCGTAAAAATCGACTCCAGCACTGCTCCAGCCCTTATCTGCTGCAGCATGCGGATAATCCGGTTGACTGGTATCCGTGGGGACAGGAAGCGGTCACCGAAGCCCGACGTGAAGACAAGCCCATTTTCCTGTCTATCGGTTATGCAACGTGTCACTGGTGTCATGTCATGGCCCGTGAGTCTTTTGAGGATCCGGACACGGCTGCCTTGCTGAACATGCATTTTGTGCCCGTGAAAGTCGACCGGGAGGAACGTCCTGATGTGGACACCTTGTACATGAACGCGGTTCAGTTGATGATCGGCTCCGGCGGATGGCCGCTCTCGGTTTTTCTGACGCCGGAACTGGTCCCTTTTTTCGGCGGCACATATTTTCCGCCCGAAGAGAGATACGGCATGCCGGCGTTTCGGTCCATTCTGCAGAAGGTTGCTGAAGCCTGGCAGATGCGGCGTTCCGAAATAACGCAGCACACAGAACACACGACGGAGGTTCTTAAGCAAAGTGTTCACATGAGTCAAAGGTCGGATAGACCGCTTTCGGATCAAGGGTCCCTGGATGCTGCTTGCGGGGAATTGCGTCGTTCTTTCGATTCGGAATGGGGCGGTTTCGGCTCAGCTCCTAAATTCCCGCCGCACGGCGCTTTGGGGGTGCTTTTGCGTCAATACGCGGACACAGCGGAAAACGACGCATTGAATATGGCGGAACTCACCTTGACGCGCATGGCTCAAGGCGGGCTGTACGACCATATCGGCGGCGGATTTCACCGATACGCAACAGACAGAGAATGGTCAATGCCGCATTTTGAAAAGATGCTTTACGATAACGCGCTGCTGGCGAACAACTATCTGGAAGCGTATCAGCTAACGGGAAAAACCTTCTACCGTGATACCGCGGTAGAGGTTCTGGATTACCTGCAACGGGATATGCGCACGGGCGAAGGAGGCTTCTGCGCCGGCGAAGATGCGGAAAGCGACGGCGAAGAGGGTGCCTTCTACATGTGGCGCGCCGACCAGATAGACGCAGCGCTTGCCCCTCCTGATGCCGCCCTGTTCAAAGCGTATTACGGGGTCAACAACAGTGATGCGACGACGCTGAATATTCAGCAGCCGCTCGATTCGCTGGCGGCCGATTCAGCATTGACACCGGATGAAATCTCGGAACGCCTTGAGAGCTGCCGTAGCAGATTGTTTCAGGCCAGGGAGCAGCGCCCGCGGCCGCAACGTGACGACAAGGTTGTCGCCGCCTGGAACGGCCTCGTGATATCCGCGCTCGCCAAAGGCTACTGGGTTACGCAGGAAGTCCGATTCCGGGAGGCCGCAGTGAAAGCCGCACGGTTTGTACAGCACGAACTCCTGCTGGACGGGAAACTGGCCCGCAGCTGGCGGGCGGGAGAAGTTAGTGGGATACCCGGCTATCTGGATGATTACGCAGCTTTGGCCAACGCCATGCTCGACTTGTACCAGGCTACCTTCTGCGTGGAATGGATCGAATCTGCTGAAACACTCATTGACTTGATGAAAAACCACTTTTACGAGCCGTCTGAAGGCGGTTTTTATTATACCGGCAGTGAACATACGCACCTGCTTACAGCTATGAAGTCGGGCATGGACGTACCTTTGCCCGCCGGGGATACGTTGGCCGCCTCCGCCCTGCTGAAGCTGGGATACCTCAAAACGGACAGTGATATGTTGGATCTGGGAGAGCAAGTGCTCCAGAACAGGGCAGGCGTGGCTGCAGAACAACCGGAGGCATACATGTTCACGTTTAGCGCTATCCGCTTTGCGACGGGGCCAACTCCGCAGATCGTTGTCGTAGGCGAGGCCGACGACGCCCGAACCGAGACATTGTTTGATACCCTGCGTAAGGGCTTTCTCCCCAACAGTGTCGTGTGTTTCAGGGATGTAACGAACCGGGAAAAACGTACACTCGAGGAGCGTATCCCCCTTGCTGCCGGCAAGGAGTCAGTCGACGGCGGGCCGGCGGTGCACGTGTGTGAAAACTTTTCATGCCGGGCACCTGCCGTTGATGCTGACCAGCTCTGCAAAACGCTGGGCATATCCCCGCGCCGATGTGGCTGAGAAAATCCGCCGAACTCCTGTTAGACGAGTACTTTGACAGGGATCCACTGTTTTGAGTACGAGCGTGACCGCCGGTGTACCCACCGGATACCCCGGTATGAGACCACTGCGTGGAGCGAGACCACTGCGTGGAGCGAGACTACTGCGTGGAGCGATCATTTCCCGTCAATACCGCGCTTAGTTTCTTATTGGGTACATCCTACGTTTTCGTAGGCGATCACGCTGGTATGAGGTTTGGCAGACATGCCGAAGCATGAACGCCGACAAGTCGATAGCGCGGTTTTGGCTGGTCAGAGTTCATACTTCAGTATGCTTTGGATTCATACAGTCGCGGTACCGAGTCTCATACGAGCATGGCCGCCGGACAACGTCTGGACACCCCGAACAAGAGACTAATCGGGGGTTTGACTGTAACGAATCGCTTAACGCAGTTAGTCTCATACGAGCCTGACCGCCGGACAAAGTCCAGACACCCCGAAACAAGAGACAAACTGCGGATCACAAGTAAACGA
>CAJXKU010000368.1 GCA_913055945.1 uncultured Lentisphaerota bacterium
CAATGGGAATTGGGCCATTCACACGCGGCATCCGAACGATACCACCAACGTCATGTGCGCGGACGGTCATGTGGAGAATCAGACAGCCAGAGGTTTAGGTAAACGTTTCGGCGTTCCGGGCTACTGGGATAAAGATTTTGTATACCACGACACGCCGTATGCGTCCGCCTGGTGATGATAGGCGGTATCCGGACACACGGCCAGCTTGGTGAGTGGCATCCGCACCTGCACTGCTTGACCACCTACGGCGCCTTGACCTCCGACAGAAGTTTCATTCCACTGCCGGAGGAAGTGTCCACCGAACCGTTCCTGAAAATCTGGGAGAAGAAGCTCTTCAACCTGCTGCTGGGCGAGGGGTGATCAGCCGAAAGGTGATGGAGGATATGCGCTCTTGAGAACGCTGACGTCGATTCGCGTGCCGCACGAGGCTGGATCTGCAGTCACACATGCACAAATTGCCCCTATATTATCTAAATTTTGGTAATTGATTGGCATTTAAACACATTCCCGTTATGATGGCTTACAGATGGTTTTAAATGCAATTTCCTAGCACTTAAGGAGTAAACGTATGACGCCGTTTTTGCCGAATTCCGAGATCCGTGACTGGTGCCTATTTGGAAAATGGGCTTTGTGGACTTTTATTATCGTAATAAGCGTAATAAGCGGGCTGGGCGCTGGCAATGCGGGAGCTGCTGAAAAATTGGTTACAGGAGAACGACCCTATGCGCTGGAGCTGCAGCCGATTGACAGTGGTGTGAAGGTGACATGGGTTGGGGCGGAGGAGCCGATTGATCTTGGGACGTTCCATCTTCACGTATATACTGACGGATGGGGCGGAAGGCTTGCGATGCAGGGGGAACTTGTGGAAACGTCCCGCAGGGGGGACAGTTTAATCGCCAGCTACGAGGTGGGTGGCGAATATGGTGAAGAGACGAAGCTGACCGTAAAACTGCGAAAAGATAACGGCGAGGCATCAATTACGTGGCAAGTGGACGGTCCCCCCGCACTCCGGGATAAGGCGGGTAGTAAGACCCGGCTGAAGTTTACCTATCCGAATGAAGACATCATACCATATCCCCACCGGTTCGATACGCCTGATGAATCTTCTGAGGTGAAGAATCTGGTATACGGGCCTGTGACTCTCATGATGGATTTCGGTTCAAGCAACTTTCACTTCCACAACAGGCAACCACGGTTGCAGGTCAAACTGGGTCAGGATTCCCGGAAACAGTTGCTCACGGACGGCGTCACCCTGAAGTTAATGCTGGAAAAAGGCGGGGGATGGGGGAGCATTTTGAACAGTGCTGAGAGGAAACTGGATGATGTTGGAGCGTATTTAGAAGTCATCGATTACCGGGACCTTGCCACGGAAAAAATGGAGAAAAAATTATCCCGGTTTAGAGATAGATTGAACAGTCTGCGGGATGAACTCGCTCCTGTTCCGGCCGGGATAGAGAAAGGGCACTCCCTGCTGGGGCCGTACAGGCGGTCACGGAAGGTTGAGGCATCCGCGGGAGAGTTGCGAGCGGCACTGCGAGAGTACCTCTGGGAGAATCGAGACGTTTTTTACCCGGAGGCGAAGGTTCAGAACGAACGCATTCATTTCGGCGTGGGGTACAGCACCGACACAAGCATAACGAAGGAAATCCCCAAGTATGCCATTTTCGGCGTCAATTTTTTCCGGTTCGCGCCGGGCAGGCTGGGAATCGCGGATTATGAGAAACGGATGGAGAAAACGCGGGGAATGATGAAGGAGTTTGCTGAATTTGGCGCTGAAGGGATGTTTACCGTCGGGGCACATTACGACTCCCGTGGACCGGAGGATATGACGTGGGATCACAACTTGCTCCCAACGGGGCGACAGAGTTTCTACCACGCGAATCTCAACTCGAGACGGGTACGAGATGCATGGGGCGATTGGGCTGAACGTGCCGGGCCGGAGCTGAAAGATATTGAAAACCTCCGCGTGATTCAGCTCGGTAATGAACCCTTCTGGGACGCGAGTGCGAGCAACAAAGTGGGATACAATCCGGCGGAAGTGGGATGTTCGAATGCCACCTGGCGAAAAGCGATTCAAAGACAGTATGACTCAAGCGATGAATGGCTGAAACAGGTTGAGAAACGTAAAGAGTGGGAATGGGGGGAGAATTCCGAGCAGTGGGCATCGATCGAAGACGCGGGTTTCAATCAGGAATACGTGCAGGGATATACGTTCGTTGATTTTCTGAAGGACCGACACGGGGATCTTAAGACGCTGAACGAGATGTGGTTTGGCGAGGACGAGGACCGCTATTATTCAAGCTGGCAAGAGGTCTTCCCACCGATCCCCACCGCGAAGGGCGGCGCCACCGAGAGCGATCTGGGTGCTGTGCCGGATGCCTGGACCAATGCGGGAAGAACGATTAAACCGAAGGCTAAAGATGTGCCGGCCTGGGTGGACTGGATGGAAATGGGGGGCTACTTTGTAAGCGATGCACACAGTGAATACCGGCGGGAGCTGGTTCAGGCGGGGGTTACGGACAAGATCATTACCACGAATGCGGTGATGGGGCACTACATCAATGATTTCGGCTGGAACGCGGCGGATGTGGGCTGTTATCCGTGGATAACGATGAACGGGCTGGACGCACATGGTATCGATTTCTACACGATTGCCTACATGCAGGCCTACATCGCCTCGCTGCGTGATGCGGACGTCTATCGTGAAGAAGACCGACCCGTTTTTGTCCATGAAATACGCTGGGCC
>CAJXKU010000369.1 GCA_913055945.1 uncultured Lentisphaerota bacterium
GCTGTAGCACTCGGTGCAACTGCCGGCAACTGCGATTTCACCTGCTCCTATCCTATGTCTCCTTCAACCGCCGTACTGACGGCCATGGCAGAATACTCCCGGGAACTGGACATCGTGGTGGAACAGACAGAGGACGAAATAGCGGCCATCAATATGGCTCTGGGTGCATCGTACGCGGGTGCACGACCTCTTGTCACCACTTCCGGCGGCGGATTTTCCCTGATGTGCGAAGGCTTAAGTCTGGCAGGAATCATCGAGACGCCTGTAGTTATCCATCTTGCACAGCGGCCGGGGCCGGCTACCGGACTTCCCACCAGGACAGAACAGGGGGACCTCGAACTTGCGCTTTATGGCGGGCACGGCGAGTTTCCGCGCATCCTGTTGGCACCGGGAGACACGAGGGAAGCGTTCTTCCTCACACAGAAGGCATTCAACCTGGCGGACAAGTATCAGGTTCCGGTCATTGTGTTGACCGATCAGTTTTTCGTGGACTCCTACTACAACATTGAACACATCGATGCGACGGCGTGCGAAAATCAGCGCTATATCGTGGAAACGGATGAGTCCTATAATCGTTTCGCATTAACAGAGAACGGCATATCGCCCCGGGGGATTCCCGGGTATGGCAGCGGTTCTGTCAACGTCGACAGTGACGAGCACGACGAGACAGGGAGGATAACCGAAGACCTCACGACCCTTCGCCCCCGGATGAATCACAAACGCGCATTCCTTAAAACCGCCGAACTGGAACAGGATGTCATCGAGCCCTCCCTGGAAGGCCCCCAGGATTACCGAAATCTCGTCATCTGCTGGGGCTCCACCAAAAATGCAGTATCAGAAGCATGTCATAAGCTGGATCGGGATGACACCGCCATGCTTCACTTTCCGCAGCTATACCCCCTGCCCCGCGACATTGATCGATTACTGAACACAGCGGAAAACACATTCGTTGTCGAACAGAATGCCACAGGCCAGTTTGCGAACCTCCTGCACAAAAGCTTCTGTCATCATACTTCCGAGTCTATCCTGAAGACAGATGGTTTACCGTTCGCCGTGGAAGAAATCATTCAGGAACTGAACAAACGGCTGCCTGGAACCTCCGCAACGTAAAGAAGAGGTAAGTGAAATAATGACAGAACAACAGAACGATTTTAAACGCCGGGACGTGGACATTGCGTGGTGCCCGGGCTGCGGCAATTTCGGTATTCGGAATACGTTAAGCTCCGCCTTGACTGAATTAGACCTCGATCCACGCCAATTGGTCATGGTTTGCGGCATCGGTCAGGCAGCGAAGGCGCCGCAGTACTTCAATGTCAATTTCTTCAACGGATTACATGGACGGGCATTATCCCCTGCCACCGGCATAAAGGCCGCAAACCCGGAACTCACGGTTGTGGCAGAAAGCGGAGATGGGGACATGTACGGCGAAGGCGGCAACCACTTCATCCACACGATACGCCGAAATCCTGATATCACTGTCATCGTGCACAACAATATGGTGTACGGATTGACCAAAGGCCAAGCTTCGCCCACCTCAGAACAGGACATGGTTACGCCCGTACAAGTGAACGGCGTGGCCCTGCAGCCGTTCAACCCTGTCGCTGTCGCTATCGCCCAGAACGCCTCGTTCGTCAGCCGCGCCAATGCGGCCAACCGCGAGCACACCAAAGAGATCATCAAGGAGGCCATCCGACACAAGGGGTTTTCCCTTGTCGACATTTTTCAGGTATGCATAACGTTTAACAAGCACAATAATCACAAATGGTTCAAAGAACATACCTATACGCTGGAAGAGGACCATGATCCCTCCGATCGGGAAGCAGCATTCCGCCGCAGCATTGAAGAGGATCCCCTTCCGCTTGGAATATTCTACAAAAACTCACAGCACACCACGTTCGAAGAGAGCGCCCCGGCACACAGAACCGATAACCGGCCGCTGTTCGAACGCTCAGTCGAGCTCTCAACAGTACAAAGCCTACTGGAGCGGAGAGAAGAAGCTGTCGGCTAACAGCATCGGTTAGCGGCTCGTTACCGCTGAGCCGCAAGTCGCCTCCTGCTCACGGGACGCGGCATAACTCCGGACCTCTTGATCCGTGAAAAAATTAACCCTATTCCGCAGGCGTGATCCGCGAAAATGGAAGCTGCCAAAATATTTTCTCTGAGTGGCTTCAAGTATGTGCTTGACCTCAGGGACTTATTACACACCTGGAAATTTTGCAAAGCGTTTGGACACATAAATGAGAAATGCGTACAGCCGCCACTTCCAGAGGTCTGGCGCCGTGGTGGAGCACTACATGAGGCATACCCCGGGGCGTGAAACTATGTACGCCGGGCATTCCGTCGGCTGAAGCCGACGGGGAACTTCCGCTTAAAAGCGGAACTCAGGCAGAAGCGGGCTTCCATCTTCGCCAAGGCTTCGACAGGAGACGTTAGCGAAAAACTGCGTCAGGAACTGCGTCAGCCTGTCGTTACCTGTAATCCGCAGTTTGTCTCTTGTTCGGGGTGTCAGGACTTCATCCGGCGGAAAGGCTCGTATGAGACTCGGCACCGCGAGTGCATGAATCGGAACCATACTAAAGTATGAACTCTGACGGGCCAAAACCGCGCGATCGACTCGTAGGAGAATTTTATCGCATTATGATTCTC
>CAJXKU010000370.1 GCA_913055945.1 uncultured Lentisphaerota bacterium
TACTGAAGTATGAACTCTGACGGGCCAAAACCGCGCGATCGACTCGTAGGAGAATTTTATCGCATTATGATTCTCTCACGAAGTCGCAATCGGTATCGGGATCGGGATCGGGGATCGCATCGTCCGGCATTCCGATTTCGATAGCGATAGCGATTTCGATCAAGAACGCACAGGAAAGCCCATGCTGTTTTATCCGGTGAAGTGCTACCCAGAGCTCACTTTATGTTGCGCGCAGCATAAACAGAAATCCGAGAAGTACCGTTTTTTTCTTACCACATGCAGTTTTCAGCAAAGTCGAAGCTGGTTTTCAGGGGTACGCTTAATAAAAACACTGGCCATAAGGTGTAGAATGAATACTGAGAACTTTTGTGTAGGCGAGAGTGAGAGCATTATACAGAAAAATAAGGAATGAATTATGGCTGACTTAACGACTGACTTTATGGGACTCAGCATGTGTTCGCCGATTGTTGTCGGCGCTTGTGAAATGACGGACAAGCTCAATGCCGTCTCAGAAATCGAGGAGGCCGGTGCAGGCGCGGTGGTTGTGAAGTCTTTATTTGAGGAACAGATACAGCTCGAACAGTTTAAATGGGATGAAGAAAACGCTATGTATGATGCCCTGCATCCGATGATGGTGACGGTGGGACCCCATGTGGACTATCCCGGTCCTGAGGCGCATATGCATACGGTGAAAAAAATCAAAGCACAGTCTTCTATCCCGGTTATTGCCAGTCTGAATGCCGTAACGCGGGATACGTGGTTAGCCTATGCCGAACGTTTACAGGATACCGGGGTGGATGCTCTGGAGCTGAATCTTTACGCCAGTCCGCGTTACGCGGAGCATACGGCTGAAGCTGTGGAGAGTGCACAGCTTTCACTGTTGAAGGAGGTCGCGGATGTGGTTGAGATTCCCATATGTGTAAAACTCAGTGCTTTTTACACAAATCCGTTGAATATGATAACGCGAGTCTCCTCCCAAGGAGTTGACGCTGTGGTTCTGTTCAACCGGCTTTTTCAGCCGGACATTGATCCTGAGAAAGAAGAAAGTGTGTACCCGTTTAATTTAAGTACCAGAGAGGATAACCGTCTGCCTTTGCGTTTCATGGGGTTATTGCACGGGGAGATCGAAGCGGACTTGTGTGCGAATACGGGGATTTTAGAAGGCGCGGATGTAGAGAAGATGATTTTGGCGGGGGCGAATTGTGTAGAGGTTGTAAGCGCACTGTACAAACAGGGGATTGATCATGTTGCAGAGATGAATGGGGAACTGCGGAACCGGATGGAAAGGAAGGGGTATTCCTCTTTGGACGATTTTCGGGGAAAAATGAGTAAACGGAACAGCGCTGATCCCTGGCGCTACACCCGAGCTCAGTACGTGAACCTGTTAATGGGCGGGAATCCATTGGGGTCCGAAGGAGGCCAGTGATTGCCGCTTAGAACGCATCTTCCAGAGAAGATGCGCTGGCTGTAGACGACACGCGGAATGAAATGCCTTATGTCCGTCAGCAGTGAACGGCCAAAGCATCATCCGTTATTTACTGAAGATGGGAAGGAGGTTGTGTTCAGCTCCCTTTCGGTCCAGCTGAGCTTCTTCCTCCGTAAGGTCTACCACGTAAACTTCGTCCACACTGTTGCTGGCTTCGGTGGAGGACCAATATTTTCCGGATGACCTGGCGTCGGGGAGGTATTTCTGGTCGCTTGTTTTGAGATTCTCCCGCAAGTGTTGTAATTCGGCCCGTGTGGGCATGCGCCACTCTGAGATATCTGCAAATTCCAGTTGCTGCACGTGCTTGTAGGCTTCATACCACGACTGTTGTGTGTAAAGGTTCGGATTTTCCTCGGGCTTGATCAACCATTTTACGGCGTGTTGGTAGTCCACCAATATGCCGTTGGGGTTCAGTTTTAGTTGTTGTTCAGGAAGTAAACGTAAACATTTCTGAAAGTGCTGCTTGGCCTTAACCAGGTTTCTGTCCTCCCAGGCAGTTTTTCCTTCGGTCAACTGCGTGTTGATTTTCTCAAAACGTTCAGGCCGATAGGTTTCGAGCCCCTTTTTCATAAGTTCGTATTTTTCCGTGCATGTCGAGCGGATGTTCCGGGTTGTACTCTGGAGGTTTTTGCTCGAAGCAGCGAGGTCTTTCATCAGCGGCAGCGCTTTGCTGAAAGCTTCTTTGGCGGTATCGAGTTTCTTTGCTTCAACATCGTTTTCTGCTTTTTCGAGCAGGTTCGATACTTGCTGCCATTTTTTGGGAAAATTCTTTTCACAGAATGACTCTTCGAGTTTTTCCTCCCGGGAAGCTACATCATCCTTTAAGCTGGATATATCCTGTTGAAGTTCGGTTGCCTGTTTTCGGGTGGATTCGATCAGGCGTAGGGCTTTCTGGGCGATACCGTTGACTTGGGCCATGCTGTCTTTTTCAGCTTTCTGGTCTGCCTGGCCGGCGAGCTGGGTGATCTGATTGAATCTGTCCGGCCATACATTGCGGTAGAGTTGTTGACGTTTTCGGAATTGTTTTATTTCTTTACGGAGCTGACGCAGTTTCTGTTCGCCTTCTTCTGCTGCTTCCTCAAGTTCTTTCTCGATATTTTTGATCAGGCTTTCGATGTCTTTTGTTAAATTGAGCGCCTGGGTGT
>CAJXKU010000371.1 GCA_913055945.1 uncultured Lentisphaerota bacterium
CGTATGCAGCTCGAACTCTTTCATGGCGGCATTTGTGGGATTGAGGCTGGCATCCCCGACGATAACAGCGTCATCTGCGTCTGCTTTCAGAATTTCTGTATCCAGTTTCCACGCAATTTGAGAGATCCCCCATGTCTTCTCTGTTCCATAAGCACTTGGGTAATTTTCATGCGTACCGCTTCTGAGGACGCCATCGCCATCTAAATGAACACCGGTAGGCACCCGGTCACTGTCGGCGTAGTCCACGATATTCGCTGCGGTCTGCATGGCGACACGTCGCCGGGCTTCCAGGGTAGTGGCATCGGTGGCGGATTTCCAATCCTGAAACCAGGAATTGTCGCCGCGGTTTTGCAGCCATACACAGTCATCTTCCTTGCTGTTCGGATCGGATCCGACAAAAAGATTGTAGAGATCGCTGACAGTATAAGAAGACGCTAGGTCAAGGCGGGATTCCGCCTCACCTTCATCCATCTGGTTATTATTATCGGTGTCGCGCCAGAAAGTTTCTGCGGAATAACTGTATGGAAAGAGCGTCTGGACCATGTGTTCCATTTCGCTTTCTGAAGGGCTCATAACTCGGACCATCTGTGCAAAGGAACGCCAGCCGTGCTCCGGCATTTTTCCGGAAGCTCCCCCCTCTACCTTCTTTGGCCGGAAGGTATCCGCTCTATCCGAAGGGAATCCTGCATCAGCTAACGCGATCTCTTGTACGGACTCGCCCGTTCTCGAGTGCTGAGTACCCGTATCAGGCGTTTCGTCCTCGTCTTCGCCCCCGTCGGAGACAATCGCGGCAGGGTCGAGTTTTCCCGTTTCATCGATAATCAGGTAAGAAATTCTTCCGATAATCACTTCTTCCTGCTGACCATCGACGCGACGCGTCGAGCGGATCGGCTGCCATCCGACGCTTTCGTGAAGCTCCGTGGACGGAAGGTACTGTCGTCCTTCAAATGTAACACCGAAGGCATCTTCAATACCGTGATCAATGCCGTTTTGACAGGCCAGAAACCCTCTGCCGGCCCATTCACCGCTATTCGGCCTGTAGAAGCTGTCCGGCGGATATAATTGATTATCGTAAAGCGTTTTCACCCGAGCGCGCACCCGGTTCATGCCGGAGGAAGCAAGAAGATCAGCTTTGGTTCTGTTTGCTTCCGTGTCAGCAGAGATACGATTAATCAGTGCGGTATACGAGAAAATCACCCCCAGGCCGATAAGCAGCGACAGGGCAACGATCGTCAGCAGTAATGCCGCACCCCTTTCCTTACGAACCCCCGTCCTCGGCGGGCCATCCCTGTTAAGGCACCGGGTACCGTCCAACAACCTGCTCACTTCGGACTTCATTTTGCTCACAATAAGTTTCCTCATTTTTTTACCCCTCCTCAATACCTCCGCAATTCGATCGTTCGATCGTTTTCCTTCGTCTGAACATGGTTATTGGCAAGCATGTGCCTATATGATCCTGTACCAGGCGGTACAAACCCCGGACCTGTGCGTGCATCATGCCGATAGACCATATACGGACTACAGTGGGATCCTTGGGGTTTAAGATAAAGGCTCAACTGTCGAAAGCTACCATACAACGCACGTTTTAGATCATGAACAAATCGGCGCAGGCAATCCGTATTCCGCCGGGGCTGGAATCGCTGTTTGTCACCGGCTCGCTGCCTTTTCTTTTCGCGGACGTCTTTCATTCCGGTTCTTCCTTTCTTTTTATATTTGCCTGCGAACGCATCTTATTATTAGCACATTCTATGCCAATCATGCCGCGTTTTCGTTAGTGAGCAACCGTAAACGTATTTGATCCACCCTGGATTATACATAAGATGTATTATACGACGCAGCGTAGCCCCGGCAAATCCTCGCGCGCGTGCTACTTTTCAGCGAAAAGCGTCCGTTAAGATTGCGATTAAGATTGCGATTAGGACCAAGGATGTAGTAGAGTTCAGTTCAGAACCTCGACTTGTCGGGGTTCATGCTTCAGCATGTCTGCCGAAGCTCATGCCAGCGTGGCCGCCTACGAAAGCGTAGGATGTACCCATTTCATATCACCCGTATAACGGACGAGAACGCCCGAAAACGGGAGCTGTTTATGCCCGGCGTTCAGGTTGTCATCAGAATCGCGGTACGAGCGTGAGTTCTGGCGCACACGACAGCTTCATAAGCAATAAAGTATAGACTGATTGAGAGGCTACGCGGTCAGTTAAAAACGAGGAGACGAATTCGATGAATAAGAAGAGAACAGCAAAAAACTTTATTGTCCTACTTCTGGTGAGCTTGATCGCCGGGACATTCTGCCAGTGCCATACCTTCCGTCCACCGGTGGAAAAACCTGATGAGTCCGCCTTCACGGAGTACGACCCTGAGATCGGTATCGTTTATTATCCCCGAAGATTATGGTCCGCCTCTGAGGAAGTCGCCACGCCGATTCCGGATTACAACGGATGGACACCTGAAAGGATGAAACGGGATCT
>CAJXKU010000372.1 GCA_913055945.1 uncultured Lentisphaerota bacterium
TCGTGCGTTTACGCACGGGGCTGTTCTGCGCTTTGGCGAAGCGTCAGGGTGCCCTTAAGCCCGTGCTTTCGCCGCCCTGGGCACCAAAGGTGTCTTTCTGCGAGTGTTTGGACCCACCCACCTTTTTTCATCGGGCAGAATACTCTTCCGAAGAATTTTATGTCCAGGATCCCAGTACGTTAATGGCACCTGAATTGCTCCAGGCCGTCGAAGGTGAGCAGGTGGCTGATCTGTGTGCCGCACCGGGAGGTAAAGCCGTTTATCTGAATGAACAACTTACCGGCCGGGGTACGCTTGTGTGCGCGGATCGTTCGGAGAAGCGGTTGCGCAGTGTGCGGCAGCATTTGGAACGCAGTGGCACCTGCAGTTTTACGGTGGCGGACGCTTCTGATCCTCCTTTCCCGCCGGAATCTTTTGATAAAGTTCTGCTCGATGTACCGTGTACGAATACAGGGGTTATTCGGCGGCGTCCGGACGTGCGGTGGCGGTTTTCATTCGACATGCTGGAGGAGCTGACCTCGATGCAGCAGGATATCCTGAGGGGGGCTTCTCCTTTGCTCAAACCCGGCGGGGTGTTGGTGTACAGCACCTGCAGCCTGGAGGCTGAAGAAAATGCCGATCAAGTAGACGCTTTCCTCGAAAATTATCCGTGCTTCGTTAAAGAGAAAGAAGTTCAATTGTTACCAACCGCTTTCAATGACGGGGCATACGCTGCACGATTGAAGAAAGTGTCTTCTCACCGGTAATTTTATTCGGCGGGCGGCGTTTGGCGGGATACATAGAAGAAGGTCATGTCTGCTTGTTCTTCCACTGGCGTTTCATCTCTTCCATCTCATCCGTTCGTTCAACAGCGGATCCGGGGCATTTTCGTTCTTCGTCGTATAACCAATTGCCCTGGTTATCGCGAAGCACCGGCAGTCGCTGGTTCACCGGAGGCGGATCAGCGACAGGACAAGGTTCGTCGGCGTACCAATAAGAGACACTGCTCATTTCGTTGGCCAGGTGGTTGCCGTGGCCGTGTTCAATCGTGACTTTGATCTCCTGCTGGAAGCGGACAGGGTTTTCAATGTGCAGTACGTAACTGGTTTGGTATCCATTCGTGTTGGATTCATGAATGGAAGAGCCGTTCCGCAGGAACGCATTGTCCTGCATTTGCCATGCCTGATTCAGGTAGTCTTCACTGCCTGTGCCATGGATGTCGGGCGGCCACTTGTAACCGTCCACCCATATCATGTCATCCCCTTCGCCCCACCAGGTACCCTGGAAATTGGTCACTGAAAGGTTGCAGCCGATGTAGTGGCCGCGACCTTCCGTTTCCAGTATCACGTAGTTATTGCGCCAGGCAAGTTCTCCACTGTTCACTACGTCCGATTCCGGCGTGTTCACTTTGATTTCATGTCCCCACCCGCCAAAAGGATTTGTACGCCGGAATTCCGCATGGAAGTAGCCGGTCGTATCCGGTAAGGGCTCTTCGAGGGTCTCATAGTCAATATAAAAGAATTGGGTGTGAGGCTCGTCGGCTTGATTGATCAGTTCTACAACACAGCGTTCCCGAAACGGCATTGGTGCGTAACAATTCAATGCACACCCTTTGTTGAATTGATTGTTGTGATTTGCGCTCGCGCTGAACAGCAGGGACTGAAAACTGTTCACGATGCCGTGACCAAGACAGAAAAAATCGCCCAACGGCGCGAGTACGCTTGGATAATCAGCGTTGTCATATGTGATCTTCAGAAGACATTCCCGGTAGTGTTTCTGTTGGGTCATCCAGATATGTGTGATCTGAGCAGGTCCCTGAATGTCGGCAAGCACGGAAGTGTCGCCGGGTTGAATGACCCAATTGTCCCTGTTGCGTCCAGTGGTGTTCCAGCTGGAAAAACGGCCTGTTCTGCGGTGATTAATGTGCGGTAGATTCTGCAGCATACGAAGGATTTTCTCTTCTGAAAGTCGGATTAGAGGGGGGTGTTCTCTGCTGAAAGACGTTTAAATTACTTCAATTGCAGCATAGTTGTACTCAGAGAGTCCGACAGATACTGTATCGCGTATTTGGCGTATATGCATGATCTCGCGGGAGACTTTATCTTTTCACAAAAAGAAATTCTTTTATAAGGAGTGACAATGGTTAAAATTACCTTTATCGGAGCGGGAAGTACGGTTTTTGCAAAAAATGTGATCGGCGACATTCTGCTTACCGAAAGTCTGAGGGATGGGCACGTTGCCTTGTATGATATCGATGCCCAACGGCTGGATGACTCAAAAGCTGTGATCGATACCCTGAACCAGAACCTTAATGACGGCCGCATGACGGTCACGGCGCATCTGGGCGCTGATCAGCGCAAGGACGCGCTCAGGGACTCGGATTTTGTGCTGAATGCTATCCAGGTGGGAGGATACAAGCCCAGTACTGTAACTGATTTTGAAGTTCCTAAAAAATATGGATTGGGTCAG
>CAJXKU010000373.1 GCA_913055945.1 uncultured Lentisphaerota bacterium
CTTTATCCCGAAAAAACCCCCCCAAACAACTGTTGCGAATAACCAATGCTGACAAGTCTATGCTGGCCGAATGTATTGACCATATTGAACCGCTTATCCCGCCGGAAAACATATTCGTGATCACCGGACACCAACTTACTGATGCAATCCGCGAAAGCGGTGAGTTAAATATTCCCGCCAAAAACATTCTGGGCGAGCCGCACAAGCGTAACACGACCGGCGCACTGATCTACGCAGCCGCTAATATCCTGGCAACCAAGGGAGAGAACGCTACTGAGACAACGATGGCTATTCTGACAGCTGATCACCAGATCGAAGATGCACAGGCCTATCGCTCTTCGGTGGAAGCAGCGATGGAAGCAGCAGAAAAAAACGACGTGCTCGTGACCATGGGCATCACCCCCAATCGCCCGGAAACGGGTTACGGCTATATCGAGTTACCCGAGCACTCTACGCCTATGGATAAATCACAGCAGGGACAGTCGATATACCCTGTGGTGCAGTTTCGGGAAAAACCGGACCAGCAAACTGCAGAATCCTATGTAAAAAGCGACCGTTTTCTCTGGAACAGCGGAATGTTTTTCTGGAAGCTGAACACCTTCCTGCGGGAGCTTAAACAGGCTCAACCGGAGATGTACGCCATCCTCACGGATATAACCGAAGCCCTGAAAGCCCAGGATACAGATAAAGCGTCCCAACGCTTCAGCGAGCTTGAGGATATCTCTATAGATTACGCGCTGATGGAGAACGCGAAAGACGTCGCGGTCGTTCCCGCCCGCTTTGCCTGGGACGATGTAGGTGCCTGGGATGCTCTGGACAGAACCATGGAAAAAGATGCTGACGGCAACGTCTGTATCGGTGACCCCGTATTGCTGAACACAAGCAACTCCATTATTTATAATGCGCCCGGAAAAGATCGGATGGCCGTCGGAGTGGCACAATGCGACGGCTTGACCGTCGTCGTCGCGGAAGACGCGGTACTGGTCATCCCCAAAGAAAGCGCTCAGGACGTGAAGAAACTGCTCAAAAACGTGAAAGAACAAAGCCCGGAAAAGACGTAAGCGGCCTTAATCCCTCTCAGGAAGCTGATGTACGGGAGCCTCTTTTCGCTGCAGCCGGAGGCCGTTTTACGAACCTCATGTACACAGACTCGGAAATCAGCCGTGCCGAAGCAACCCAGTTTCGTACGGCAGTTAAAGTAGCGCTTGTGCAAAGAAATTCTGAACATCCACACTGCAAGCGTGGAAGTACTTTGATGACTCGAAAAATCTGGGAACCTTAAGGAGAAGAACATATGCAGGATAAATTGGCGTGCTTCAAATCGTACGACATCAGGGGGAAAGTTCCTGACGAATTAAACGAAGAGATGGCTTATTCGCTGGGACGGGCCTACAGCACGGAAATCTCTCCCCAGGGCCCCGTCGTTGTTGGCCACGATGTCCGTGAAACCAGCGCCCCCCTCTCCGAAGCCCTGATCCGGGGACTGAATGACGCCGGCACCGACACGCGGGACATCGGCATGTGCGGCACAGAAATGATCTATTTCGGCGCTGCCAGATCGGGCATGGGCGGCGGAATCATGGTCACCGCCAGCCACAACCCGATGGAATACAACGGCATGAAACTTGTCCGGGAAGAAGCGATCCCCCTGAGTGGCGATACGGGACTGAAAGATCTGGAGAGACGCGTGCGGGAGAAAGACTTAGGCCCTCCGGCCGACAGCAAAGGTACAAACCGGAAGGAGGACATAACTGAACAATACATAGAAAACCTCCTTTCCACTGTAACACCCGAAAATCTCAAACCGTTGAAACTCGTCGTCAACGCCGGCAACGGGAATGCCGGACCATTTGTCGATGCTCTTGCAGAAAAACTTCCTTTCACTTTTGTACGAATCAACCATGAACCGGACAGCAGTTTCCCGAATGGGATTCCCAATCCTCTCCTGGAAGAAAATCAGCCCGCCACCTCAGAACCGGTTCGGGAACACAAAGCTGACGCGGGACTGGCATTCGACGGGGACTTTGACCGGTGCTTCTTCTTCGATGAAAACGGCGAATTCGTCAGCGGTTATTATATCGTGGGATTGTTCGCCTCCCACATCCTCAAAAAGAACCCGGGTGAGAGTATCATCCACGACCCGCGGATGACGTGGAATACAATCGAGATGGTGAAAGAAGCAGGGGGAACACCTGTCCAGAGTAAAACTGGCCATGCCTTTGTCAAAGAACGCATGCGCCGCGAAAACGCCGTTTATGGCGGCGAAATGTCCGCACACCACTATTTCCGCAGATTCGCTTATTGTGATTCGGGCATGATCCCTTGGCTACTGATGATGTCCATAATGTCGACCACAGGTAAACCGTTATCCGAGTTAATTGAGGAACGGCGCCAACGCTATCCTTCAAGCGGCGAGATTA
>CAJXKU010000374.1 GCA_913055945.1 uncultured Lentisphaerota bacterium
ACGGCGGAGACGGCGAAGAAAATTGTCAATCTGCCGGAGGATCGCCGTATTGTTGCGGTCGGAAAGATGCCCACGGAAAACGAGTATGGTGAAGCGCTTCCACAGGCTGAGGAGCTGAAGAAGAGAGCCACCACAGTCGATGAATGGAAGGCGCTGCAGAAAGTGGTTGAGCCGGCGGAAGACCTCCCGGATATCTACACGAGCGTTTCGGACGGTCATGCGTGGTTCTGGGGCTCCGTGGCGGGAACCACCAAATACACCGTTCCGGTGCCGCGACTGGAAGTGCGGCATGTCCGCCATGATGGGAAGCTGTATGTTGCGGTTATCAATCATAATCAGGGCAGGGAGAGAATAGCTCCCCTTCCCTGGGCTGGAGGAAAGAGGATTCGGGAATTGACCGCGGAGGGGGGTTCGGAACGGGTATATCCGCAGGGGGAATTTCTCACGTTTCCGCCGTATTCGGTGCGTCTGTTTGAAATTTCCGAGGGGTAGGTAGAGTCTCCGTTAGCTATTCTTCGGTAGAGAAAGATGCATCAGGGCACCGAAATAAATGGGCACGGTTAAGTCGTAGTAGGTAAAGGCATTGCTTATGTTTTGGCAGCGTATGTATTCGGATCGTGGACGGAACTCAGGGCTATGCTGCGCCGGGACAAAGATTCTTGGGACATTGCTTGTGGCCGTTGTGGTTGGAGTTTCCGGGGTGCCCTCGACGTATGGGGGCGACGGGCCTCAGATAACGATCTCGACGCCGCCGGTTCACAAGTATCGCCTGATGAACGACGTGGTGAAAGCCTTTGAGGCCGGGCATGACATCGATGTCAATCTGAGACGTCCTTACAGGAAAGGCAGGCCGTGGGGGGTACAAACCCGTAGAGTCATCGGTAAAGACCGGGTACTTTTCACTTCGAAGGAAGATTGGACCTATCGCGGGGACGAGGAAGATAAGAAGAAGCTGCAATACGTTCCTTTTGCGCGTCAGCTCGTTCACCGATGTGGTAAAGAAGTGGGATACGTTGAATACGGTTTCCTCGTTCCCAGGGAAAACGTGAAGGAGCCGATTCAGACTTTTCTGGACTGGAGCAGGACACCGGAGGCCCAGGCTATTCTGGAGAAGCCGGACCCGTATTACTACGTTTCTCTCGACCGGGAAGTTATCGAGTTTGAACCTCCGGACTGGTTCGATCAAGAGCTACCCTCGGAAGGGGGCAGACCATCCATGTGGTTCGGGTTTTCTCACATCTGGGACAACGAGTTTTTCAGCACGTTGCTGGCGGAACTGAAAATGACGTGGATGGCCGGGTTCAACCACGCAACGGGCGTGACGTGGGGCGGCACCGAACCTTTCCGAAAGTGGGCCGAAGATCACAATTTTATCCTGGCGGGGAGCACCGTGGGTGAAGGTGATCTGGTTGACCAAATACAAAAGACCTCAAAATCTCCGGCCTTGCTGGGATTGTATTACCAGAACGAAGACTTTCTGAGCCGAGTGTATTATCCCCTTTACGCGAATGTGCATCAGCTGGAAAGCGGTGAGACGGAAGAAGAAAAGAAAGGCGTGAAAGCCGTCAGAGATCAGTTCCCGCGCTGGCTGAAAAATGAACACGGTGACCTGAAAACGTTGAATCAACGCTGGGGGACCTCATATGACTCCTGGGATGAAATCGGCTTTCCTGACCTCCCTCTGGAGTGGGTCCAGCGGATTTATCGGGAAAGTGGCGCCGGGACAGAGGATATGGATATTGGGGCACTTACGAAGACGTTTTTTCACCAGCCGCTTCATTTTCACGCTCTCGGTGATCACCCCGAGTTGCTGGACTTCCAGCGATATATGCGAGAGGCATGGGCGCGGAAATACAAGGCGTTTGATCCGAATCATGGCCCGGACCAGCTTTGGGACGAAGAGTTTACCAATAAGGCTGAGAAGATCCAGCCATTCCTCGGGCCGGGTAAGTTCTATTATACCACCAAAACACGGTTGAATCCGTACCTGTTCTGCGAGGTGCCTGAGTTCAACGCAACGGGATTCGCTCACGTGACAACTACGTTACCGCCGCACTTCTACCAGGTGGGCGTCGACACGATGGCGATTGCTCAAGGTAAACCCTTGTGGAATGCCGAACACCATCTTTACAACAGCGGAGCTCCGAGTCCGAGACAGGTTCGATATTGTGTGTTGCGGAATTTCCTGATGGGGTTCTCGCGGAGTAGTTCGTATAATCGACAGATGAATTTCATGTCCGGTCGACCCGACAGCCATGAGCATTATGGCAGTGCAGAGCAGGGGAGGCATTACCGAGAGCATGTGAAAGCGATCACTCAGATACGACGCAATAAATCGGTGTTTCGGGCCT
>CAJXKU010000375.1 GCA_913055945.1 uncultured Lentisphaerota bacterium
GGAACATTGACGGTCATCGCCTCAGTACGGAAGCCGCGTTTCTTAAGCGTCAGTTCATGCTGCCCGGCCGCCAGGCCCTTGATTCGCTCGTTCGTCGTGCCGATCTTCCCACCGTCCTGGTACACGTCCGCTGTCTTGCCGCTGGCGATACGGACGCTGCCCGGCTTACCGGTAAGAGCGGCTTTGATCTCTGCGGGCTGCCCGGAGATGATCTTGACTTCGTGTTGCTGGGATTTGTAGTTCTCTTTTTTAAGATGGACGCTGTACGTCCCTTCGCGCAGAGTGCCGCTTTCGAGGGTGCCGTCCTCAACGGTGGTGCCCAGATCGAATTGCTTGCCGCTTTGGTTTACCGCTGTAATTTTTACGCCGGGGTCACTGTGTACCACAAGTTCACCGCGGAGTTCGGCCAACTCAGCAGACCAGGAAGTCCGGCTTTTATCAAATGTTACTTTTTGACTTAAAGGGCTGAACCCTTCACGGCTGGCCTGAACCGTGTAAGCACCGGGCGGAATATCCAGAGTAACTCCATTTTCCGGCATAGAGTCCACTTCTCTGATCAGTTTCCCTTTGCGCGAAATCGAGACGGACGTTTCGGGCGGGGTTATGGTGATATTACATGACAGAACAGATTTGTTATCGGAGGTTGCAGTTTCATCCACAGCACCAGATTTATCCGTGACGTTTTCAAGGGCCTGTTGGCGCTCAGTCTCGCTTCTTCCATCGTAGCCTTTTGTCTCATTCCTCTGCGCCTCTGCGTCTCTGCGCGAGAAATAGTTGCTGTACGCGTACCAGCCGGCAACACCGACGAGCGAGAGAACGATGAGGATCGTGAGGAATTTGAAAACGGGGGAGTGGCGGCGGGATTGTGGGGGCGTTCTTTTTTTGTGGCTTTTTGTGTCTTTGGTGGCGGTTTGATTGAGTTGTTCGCGTAGTTCGTCGATGCTCTGCCAGCGGTCGGCGGGGTCGGATTCCAGGCAGTTACCGACAATGTCATCCCAGGCGGGATCATAGCCGTATGTCGAGGGGGCCCTCCACCGTCCTTCGGGCTTTTTACCTGTCAGCATCCGGTACAGAATAATGCCCAGCGAGTAGATATCAGTGCGTGGACTTACTTCACCGCCGCTCTTCTGTTCCGGGGCCATGTATTCATACGTGCCCAGGATCGCGCGGGTGGACGTGCGTCTCTTCTCTGAATCAGCACCGCCTTCAGTTACTTGTTCACCGACCGACCCCTCGAACTGCTGGCCCATGGTCAGGCTGACGGAGCGTTCAATCACGCTCTTGAGGTAGTCACCGCCAACGAGTTTGGCTAAGCCGAAATCCGCGATGCGGACATTATCCTCGGCGTCCAGCATGATGTTCGACGGTTTCAGGTCGCGGTGAACAACACCTTCATTGCGATAACTGTGCGCGTATTCAAGCGCGTCACAAATCTGCAACGCAATATCTCGTACCCTTTCAGGTTTCAGCTTTCCGCCTTCATTCGTTAAAATGTCTTCCAGCGTTAGGGGGTTCCCATCCGGCCCCTCCACGTAATCCATTACCAGATAATTGTATCCGTCATCTTCACCGAGATAATTAACGTGCACGATGTTGGGATGCTCCAGATCCGCCATGACGCGCGCCTCGATCCGGAACCGCTCGTTAAACCCGGCAGACTGCGTGGCGGCCCGCGGCAGCACCTTCAGCGCATAATGCTTGTGCATCTGCACGTGCTCGACTTCGTACACCTCACCCATCCCGCCTCTTCCCAAAAGACGGATGACCTTGTACTGGCCGAGAGTGTCGCCGGGGGAGAGAGATTGCTTGTGATCGCTGTTTTCACCCGGCTGTATTGTGTTGTCGTTGCCGATGGAGTTGTCCGGCATGTTTTCAAACTCCTGAATTCTTGCTTTGTTTACGGTCTATTAATACCGGGCTCTGCCCTGAAAAATTCTGTGGTTCGTGCAGTAAGCTCTTATTCGAAATTTTTACGCAAACGCTCAAATCTTAAATAATTCACCCATTGTATTTCCTTTCAGTTAAGCTGTCTTTGATAAAGGTTTTAGTCAAAGACAACGTCCCCGGATTTTCCATGTTGTCCGCCATAGTCGCCTCTGTCTCCTGCTTCGCCCGGTTGGCCGGGGTAATCGCCTTTTTCGCCTTCATCTCCATCCTTTCCGTCAGGACCGTCATTAGTATGGGTTCTTGAGCCCGGTTCTTCGAAGCTTAATCCACCTTTATTTATGTATTCACCGGGAAGAATATTTTTTAATATATGACCTTCTTGTATATCACCTAAATCTGATACACGATATTTTTTCATACTTCCCCCCTTAAATTAACATTTTA
>CAJXKU010000376.1 GCA_913055945.1 uncultured Lentisphaerota bacterium
ACCGGTCATAAAAGAGGCAGTCGCGCGCGAAAAAGCTTACCGTGGAGACCAGGCAAACAACGGACCGGACTTGGTCCTCAAGCAGAATCCCGGCTTCAGTTTGCGGGGAGCCTTAGGCCGTAGCGAGGTATATTCACCTCCCGAGCTCTTAACCGGCGTACACAACGGCGATGACGCTTTTATGTTTGTCAACGCACCGGCTATGCCGGAAACGGATAAACAGGTTCACAAAGTCCCGAATGCAGAAGAAGTACTAAGCTTTACACGAAACAGGGAGTAAAAGAGATGAGCGAACCCCATAATGCCGAAAGAACGTGTTGGAACTGTCCCGCCGCCATATTCCGTGGCAATGTCGATTTCCGTGCTTGTGGCCAGTCCCAGGAGGAAATCAAGGCCCAGTTGGGCGACGAAGGCCAGATCATGATTGAGTGCAGCCGACGTCCGGAGCTCGGCCACTATGAACCCACCATCACCTTCGAAGAATGTCCGCAATGGGAACTGGGTGACTACGGCTACCAGCTCAAGAATATGCGTGTGATGATTCTCGGCATGGACGGCTATCTCGGCTGGACGCTTGCCCTTAAATTGGCACGACAGGGGTGTGAAGTCAGCGGGATTGACAACTATCTCCGCCGCGACAGCGTGATGGAAAAAGGCGCCCACTCTATCATCCCCATTCCCAAAATGACGGATCGCCTTCACGCGGCGACAGAGAAATTCGGCGTCCATATCAATTTCCGGCGCATGGACTTGCGCGACCGCCAAAAACTCGCTGAGTTTATCGATGAAGTCAAGCCCGAAGCCATTGTCCACTACGCTGAGGTTCCTTCCGCCCCCTATTCAATGGTCGATATGGATCACGCCATCTATACGCAGGACAACAACACCCTGGGCACCCTTGGACTGCTGTGGATCATGAAAGATATTGTGCCGGAGAGCAGCCTCATCAAACTGGGCACTATGGGCGAATACGGCGCCCCGTTAACAGGACGCCCCCTGTTCGAAGGCATGTTCCCCGCCGACGCTGTGCTCAAGTGGAAAGACCGCGAGTGGAGCATGGGGGGCGAGATAACGCCGCGCGACCCGGTCAGCTTCTACCACGTCAGCAAGGTTCAGGACACGTACAACATCTACGAAGCCTGCAAGTACTGGTGGCTCCGCTCCTACGACATCATGCAGGGCGTGATCTACGGCGTGCACACCGACGAGCTGGCCCACGACGACACTTTGCGCTCCCGCTTCGATATCGACGAATGGTTCGGCACCGTCATCAATCGCTTCATCGCTCAGGCCATCGCCGGCATTCCCCTGACCATCTACGGCGCAGGCGAACAGATCAAAGGCTTTATCGCACTGGACGACGCCATGGAGTGTATGGTGCGGCTGATCAGCTCACCGCCGGAACCCGGCCAGTACGAGGTGGTAAACCAGGTCTCCGGCCTGTACAAACTCCGTGATATCGCTGAGACAGTCGCAAAAGTCGGCAACGAAAAATACGGACTCGATGTAGAGATCCAGCGCCTGGAAAATCCGCGTGTCGAGACCGAAGAGCATCCCTTCGAGGCTGTTTCCAGCAAGTTGCCCAACGAGTTCGGCTTCGAACAGACGGTGCCCCTTGAGAAAGAAGTCGACCGAATGTTTCAGGTCTTAACCCAGCCCGAGATGAAAACGCGAATTAAAGAAAAAGAACACACCATCATGCCCAAGACCACGTGGAGTGGTGAAAAGAAAGATCCGGAAGTCATCGAACGCTACAAACCCGGTACCAAAGACTCCGACGGCTTCGAAGCGGTGCTCCACTCCGAGGAATAGTAGGTCGTGGGTCGTGGGGTCGATGGTGAATCGTAGATTGTTGGTCGTTGGTTGTGGGGCGACGTGGGTAGTAAGTCGTCGGTCGTGAATAGTGGATCGTAATAGTGGGATAGACCTCAAGTTGTGTATGGATAATAACCAAAAGGAGTAAACCGGTGACGAATGCGGTCCAGTCGTACGAAGATCTGGATGTATACAAACTGTCTTTCCAGATGCAGCAGAAGGTCTACGAAATTTCAAAATCTTTCCCTGCAGAGGAAAAATATTCCCTCACTGACCAAATCCGTCGGTCTAGCAGAGCCATCGGTGCAAATACCCGCCCTGTTAAATAGCTTGAGGATTCTCGATGTACTATACATACGTTCTTCAAAG